>CANBTK010000320.1 GCA_947372365.1 Flavipsychrobacter stenotrophus
AAGGCGAATACAACCATACAAATAATAGGCGTTGCGCCATTTACCCCTCCTAAAATAATGAACAGAAGCGGGGCTATAATAGGCGACTACCCTATGTTTTGGGTAAAGTATGAGGATGCAAAAAACATATTGATAGACTACCAGCAGTCGCACCCCGATTGCAACGTGCCACTATCGGTTTGGGAAAGCTATTTTACGGAAACGCAATAGTTGCCGTAAAATCAGTAATTTGCCTTGCCCATCAAGCACTCTAACAACGTAAAACACAAGGCAATGGCTGAAGTAAAGGCAGTAATACACGAAAAGCACTATACCACTTACATACAGGCCGGCACCAACAGCCTGACGGCAGATGAATCGGTTGCTAATGGCGGGCAAGGCGAAGGCTTTAACCCCGAAGAGCTGCTTGCGGCATCGCTATCGGCATGTACCAGCATAACCCTGCGCATGTATGCCGACAGGAAAGAAATGCCTATTGAAAAAATTGAAGTTGGGGTAGTACTAACCCGCAATGCCGAAGGCACAGCAACTGCCATACAAAGGTCTATCGCCATTACCGGTGGCATCAGCCCCGAACAAAGGGAAAGGCTGCTGCAAATTGCCAACGCCTGCCCTGTACACAAAATACTATCTAACCAAATAACCATTAATACTGAGCTGTTATGAAGGACATAACTAAAAAATATACCAATGGCGAAGTGACCATTGTATGGAAACCCAATTCCTGTATCCACTCTACCATTTGCTGGAAGGCTGCGACCGGCTTGCCGGATGCTTTTAACCCGGCCGAACGCCCATGGATAAAGCCAGAGTCTGCTACCACCACCCAGTTGGTTGACCAGGTAAAAAAATGCCCGAGCGGGGCGCTGAGCTTTTATATGAATGATACGGAACCTGAAGTAGAAAAAGTAACCACCGAGAGCATTGTAGAAGTGGTGCCCGACGGGCCACTTTTAGTGTACGGCAACATAACCATAAAAGACAAAGACGGCAACGAAACCCAAAAGAACAAAGTAACTGCCTTCTGCCGTTGCGGCCAGTCTGGCAACAAACCTTATTGCGATGGCACACACAGGAAGGTAGATTTTAGGGGGTAGGCAACGGCTATTTGACTTTCACACATAGGAGCTGAGCATTTTCAGCCAACATTATACAACAGCATTAACCAGGCATTTTTGGCGTTCTTCACCGGAGTACCCTACTATACCGTGAGCAATTGCTTATTGAATGCTACACATATAAACATTGCTACGCAATGCTTGTAAAGGCACGCCGTTCATTTGCCCTCACATATTGCCACCGTTTAGGGCAATGACGTTTACTTAAGCACCGATCCCAAGGGGATCGCATGTCTATAGATATGGATTAATAAAGATCATCGATGCCGTAGGTATCGAATGTCGTCACAAAATTGGATTTTTACATTCGATTCCTTCGGCATCGGCATGGAAATATCCCCTGGGCTATAAATATGTGATGCCTTCAGCATCATAACTTTTATACAAATCCGTAACTTAATGACATTGCCCTTGGGCGTAGCATAGGGCGTAACCACTCACTTACAAAATATTTTAGTGTAAATATTGCATGTATTTACAGGATAGTATAATGCCCTGACCGCAAAAAAGTACCACTACCTTTTATGGCAATCAGGCCCATCTGCCAGAAATGACGGATCCTTTTAGTTAAAAAAACCTGGCAAAAACAATATTTGCAATAACAGAAGTAGAAAAGCAGGATGACAATTGCATTGATTTTGACACAAAAATGAATACTATTAAATGAAATGCAAAATAAATAATCAATAAAAATGGAAATGTATCATATTGAGAAAATACAAGTAGCAACATCAAATGTTTGTACATCAACAACTACTGCATACACAATGATAAAAATATGTTATTATACCGCTAACATTAGTGACAGTAAATACAAATAGAATTCACTAGCTTCGCACCGTTAACAAATCATTTTAGACAAGTACTATTTATGGAAGAGAATACACAGTACAGCCATATTATAGAAAAATTAACCCAAGGCATACCTTTTGGCCTTTTCGAGGACGGTCAAAAATGTTATTTTAAAGACGGCGAAAATATCCATTACAGCGATTTATGGAAAGCTGTTAGGGTCATGTTTGACTTAGGCGAAGGGCCGCACAACAAAACGCTTTATGGGCTATTCCCTGATAGCTATGAAGGCGTACACGAGCACAAATTTTCCCGCCATTTCTGGAAGAAAAAACTAAAAGTAAGCTAACCGAAACCTGGCTTGCCTTTTGCACACCCAATAATTCCAAAGGTGGAATGAATACCATTATTACCGAATTTCAGTTGTATATGGCAACTATTATTAAAGAGCATTCAGCGATTCTGGATGGGGATGGATATGCGGGTAATAATAGTGACAAGAAAATACAGCTTTTGAATGAGGTTATATGGGAGAAAGGCAAGATTAAAATGTCAGAATTACTGAGCAATGTCGTTGATGAAAGCGTAAAAGAGGCCCTTGCACTGGAGCTTAAAACTGCAATGAAAGCTTACCACAAAAAATAGGCCGCAATTGGCATTTACCGCCCAAAAATAAATTAATGCCCACCCAGATAACTAACTAAAAGGTTTTCTTTTTTACTTTGCAGCATGACTCCGGAAAGAGAAGCCAAAATACAGCGCGTACTGAACCACCGCCAGCCTGACCTTGCCCTGGTAATGGAAAATGTAGCCGACCCACATAACATATCGGCCGTTATGCGCACCTGCGATGCCGTGGGCCTGCAAGAGATTTATGTACTGAACAATATAATAAGCAGGCATAAAAAATTTGGCAAAAAAAGCAGTGCCAGCGCAGCTGGCTGGCTTACCATTCATGAATATGAAAATACCGAGGAATGCATGGCTGCCGTAAAAAAACGCTATAGCAAGGTTTATGCAACGCACCTTGGGGTAGAGTCGCATTCGCTGTATGATTTAAACATGGCCGAAAGCATCGCCCTTGTATTTGGCAATGAACATGCCGGGGTTACAGAAGAGTGCCTCCGCCACTGCGATGGCAACTTTATAATACCACAAGTGGGCATGGTGCAATCGCTGAATATATCAGTAGCCTGTGCAGTTACCCTGTACGAAGCCTACAGGCAGCGACAGGTAGCAGGTTTTTACAATGGCACCCCTCGCCTGCCCCAGGCCGAATGGAATTCCCTGGCCAACAAATGGGGGTTATATGACGAACAGGGCTAGGGCATTATGATGCGGCATTTAAAACCCCATCAAATAAAACAACCCTCCAGCCGTCAGGGTCTTGGTAGGTAAAGCTTTTGCCCTCCCAGTAACTATTCTCGGGGGCAACGGGCCTACAGCCTGTGCCTACCATACGGGCAATTGCCGCTTTGTATTTTTCCGGCGTATCAAAGTATAACACCAGCAGGTTATCTTTTGTGGGCGCGAGGCATGGGCTGCCATTGGCATGTTGGGTAAATTCCAGATGGAACGGCAAACCCGGGCAACCCAGCATAACACCATCATACCCGTCGTGCCCGCTGAAAGAACCAATAACAGCAAAACCTAACCCATTTGTATAAAAAGCCACCAGCTCGTTCAGCCTATCGGTAGGCCTTGCCACACGGTACTGCACCGCATTGCAACTATCCGCAACATTATCCATTTCTAGCCAATTTTAAGTTGAAAGCCAAAGTTAACGCACTACTTTATTCCACCACGGCCCTGGCAGTAAACCTATCGCCACGAATAAGGGCTGTAACCAATTGCCCATCTACCATTATAAACCTACATCTTAAACGCCTTCAGCCTGGGGTTTTCCTGTATGTTGCCGGTGCGCTTGAGTACGCCCCAGCTTTGTAGCTGGCCTTTAAATGCGCGGCGTATAGATTTGTAGAGTATGTAGAGCATGAGCCAGCGGTAAATAATGCGCTGGGGCACCATCCAAACCAGCTTCAGCAGGTTCTCTTTTTCAAAAGCAAAAGCCAACACACCGACTGCAACATCTATCAGCATAAAAAGGCCATAGTATTTAAATATCATCATGCCATTACCAGTAAAAATACCAATCAGCATAAAAAGGTCGGCAAGGGGGGCTATAAGCGGTATGAGTACCTGAAAAACCAATATGTTAGGCAATGCCACCCAG
>CANBTK010000321.1 GCA_947372365.1 Flavipsychrobacter stenotrophus
TATGCTTCGCGTTAATGTAAGCGCGCATTACGTTTCGCTGTCCTTTTGTAAACATGTAGGCGCAGCAAAATGTTAAGTTCATGTAGTTTTCAACCATGTCTGGCGGGTCAACAGGTGGTGTTACAGAAGCTCAGAATGCCCCATCGGCAGTTGTAGAGTTCATTGATTGCAACGTTGAAGAGCAAGATGCCGGATAGCCCACACCGGATACTGTGACCAGTGGGTGGTAAGCTCCCTTGGGCAAATCGCCTATGGTGTCGCCATCGGTATGTTGCAGCCCAAACACATGGCCAATCTCATGGGCAAGTGCAGCAGATACAGTATTGGGGATAATGTTGCTGGCAACTGTTACGGCATAGGTGGTAGCCCCGCCAAGGCCTGCAACGGATGCCCAGCCACCTAAGACAAAAAAGTTGTAGCCAGGTTCGTAATGTACCGGGGCTATGTATATATTCAGGTAATTGTCCCTGTTCCAGTCAATGTAGATTGCTGCGTTTGCGTCGTCAGCCAGGGAGTCGGGTATCACAGTGTGGGTAATCCCATTAGTAGCAGCCCCGGTAGGGGTGTGGTCGGCCAGGCATAGTTTAATATCTGTATTGGCCCATAGTGTGTCAAAAATTGGCGTTGCACGGGTAAAAGTTGCCGGGAGGGTTTTCGAAAATCCCCTGTTTATAGAATCAATAATGCTCAATACCTTAGTGTCGGGCAGGTTTGAGCTGGCATCTTTATAGAGCACGTGCACAACAGTACGTATGCCAATTTGCTGCGAAAAGAGCTGGTAGTTTAAAAGGGCACATGCGGCCAGAAGCAATAGTTTTTTTGCCATATTTTTTTGAGGGGTTATATGTGAGATTTATTTTTTAATGTATTGATATGGGGTTACCAATATGTTGACGTGATTTTTTATAAAAACGTTAGGATTGGCGGCAGAAAATAAGTCCGGCCTGTATAGGGAGGGCTTATACATGTTGGCCGGGCGTTCTTTTATTCAGGGCTACTTTACTACGGTATTACTTTGGCTTGCTCCACAAGATGCATTGGCTGCATCTTAGTTCTTTCCATGTATTCCGCTAAAGCAGCGCAAACCATAGCATCACAGCCACAGCTGGCTATGGCAATTGGCCAGGCATTTTTGTATGCCTCTTATGCGCCTTCTATTTCTTGAACAGCATGTACACTTGCGTCTTAGCGTGAAACTTTAAGCAAACCCGGGATGCCTATCACATTCTCCCGCTTCTGTAATAGTCCAGCGCGACCTTTATTTCGCCATAGCTGTAGTCGTCGCCCAGTATGTCTTTTATGGGCTTGAGGGCTGCCGTTTGGCCGGACTGGTGCAGGGCGGCAACTATGGCTTCCAGCTTTCGCTGCGGCATGAGTTGCGAAATTTCAATGGTGCCATCACTTACAAAAAGCGCAATGTGGTTTTCTATGGTTGCCAGCGATAGCCGCCTGCTTTGTGCAATTTCGGGTATCGTCATGCCCTCCCTGAAAAGGGATAGGGTAGCCAGTTGTGTATTACCTGCTGTAGGTTGTTTGGGTTCGGCAGGTTTTTTGGCAGTGCGGGTTGTTTTGGGGGCTTTCAGGTGCATCTTCGATGCCACTTTATTTTCTTCGGCATACTGCCGTAGTACCCTTAAAAAGTGGCTGCCGTATTTGCCCACTTTGTAGTCGCCAAAGCCTGATATTTGTTTAAGTTCATTGTCATTTTGTGGCAGGTAGGTAGCCATTTCCACAAGGCTGTTATCGGGCAAAATGTTGTAAGCAGGCACATGCTCACGGTCTGCCAGTTCGTACCTCACGCCGCGCAGTCCTTTCATCAGCTGCTCGTCGTAAGCCAGTTCCTCTTCATCGTCCGTTAGCTGGTCCTTAATGCCCTTATGCATTACCAGCATCAATTGGGTTTCACCCTTCAGTATCTCGTGGCTGTGGTGGTTGAGCTGCAGGCTGGCGTACTGGTCTTCGGTGCGCTCTAAAAAACCGTTGTTCAACATTTGCTTTACCAGCAGTTCCCACTCGTCTTTTTTTACTTCCTTGCCTATGCCATAGGTCTTCAGGCTTTTGTGTGCTTCCTGTATTTTTTCGCTTTGCGAGCCGCGCAAAAAATCTATGATGTAGCCCGCGCCATACCGCTCCCCGGTGCGCACAATGGCCGATAGCAGTTTTTGCGCATCCACAGTAGCGTCGCGTTGTTCCAGCGAGCTCATGCAATAGTCGCAGGAGCCGCAGTAGGCCGGGAATTTCTCGCCAAAGTACTGCATCAGGTATTGGCGGCGGCAGGTGTCAGCTTCGCAGAATTGCTCCATCTGCTTCAGCTTGTTCATAGCGATATTAGTCTGCTCGGCATTGCCATCTACGGTTACAAACCGTTTCAGCTTCATGATATCGCCACGGGAGTAAAACAGTATAGCATCGCTTTTAAGCCCGTCGCGGCCGGCACGGCCGGTTTCCTGGTAATACCCTTCTATATTTTTGGGTACATCGTGGTGTATCACAAACCGCACATTCGATTTGTCGATGCCCATGCCAAAGGCAATGGTAGCCACTATTACCTGGTATTCATCTTTCTGGAAGCCCTCTTGTACCCGGCTGCGCTCATTGGCGTCCAGCCCCGCATGGTAGTAGGCGGCCTTAATACCCATGGCGTGCAGCTTGCCCGCTACCTCTTCGGTTGAGGCGCGCGACAGGGCATAGATAATGCCGCACTGGCCTTGGTGCTTGAGTATGTACTCGGCTATTTTGCCAATAACATTTTGCTTGGGCCTTATGTAGTAAAAGATATTGGGCCTGTTAAAGCTGGAGATAAAAACCTGTGCCCGCTGTATAGCCAGCTTCTGCACAATATCATCCTGCGTCAGCTTATCGGCACTGGCAGTAAGGGCTATTACAGGCGTGTGCGGGAAGTTTTGTTTCAGTATAGCCAGCTTCAGGTATTCCGGCCTGAAATCGTGGCCCCAAGACGATATGCAATGCGCTTCATCAACCGCGAAAAGCGACGGGTTAAGTGTGCGCAGAAATTCAATGAATGAGCTGCTGTTGGCAGGTATGCGCTCGGGCGCTATATACAGCAATTTAATGTTGCCATTACGTGCATTGACTATAACATCGCGCTGCTCGTCAGGCGATTGCGAAGAGTTTAAAAATGCGGCATGTATGCCATTTGCCAGCAAGCTGTCCACCTGGTCTTTCATGAGCGCAATAAGCGGCGACACTACTATGGTGATGCCCGGCAGCAGCATGGCAGGCAGCTGGTAGCAGATGCTTTTGCCGCCGCCAGTGGGCATAATGCCCATAACGTCGTTGCCGGCCAGCACGGTTTCAATAACCGGCAGCTGGTTAAGCCTGAACTCATCGTAGCCAAAAAAATGCTTGAGTGCCTGGTGCAGCTTTTCGGTGCTATAGGTAGCCATAGTAGTAAGGGGTAATGCTTGGAAGGGTAAATATAAGCACAATAGGGCGATGGCTAAATAAATTCCATGCCAGTAGCTATAAGGTTGCTATTGCCCCGTGCCAGTACCCTGCCATCTAAATCATACACATGGCATTCCACATTGGTTATTTTCTTGCCTACCCTCAGCACTTTTGATTCTGCCCTTAGGCGCTGGCCTTCTTTTATAGCGAACAGGAAATCAACATTGAGCGTCAGCGAAGTATAGTGCTGGTCGGCATCAAGGCTTACAACAGCCCAGCCGATAGCTTCATCTATAACAAGGCTCATCATGCCCCCATGTATATTGCCGTAAGGGTTGGTCATTTCATGCTTCACCATTATGTTGAGAACGGCTTCGCCTTTATCTATGCGCTCAAGGGTCATCCCCAGCCAGTTGCCAGCCGGGGAGCGGGAGCCAATAACTTCTTTACCTTCAAATGTTTCTTTTATCCATTCCAGCACCTTGCCTTTCGGAATTTCTCTATAACCCATGTTTGTTGTGGTATTTAGGAGCGCAAAGGTACGGCAGCAGCCACTAGTGGCCACTCAAACGAGGTAACAATTAACAATACGCCAATAATGGCTAGTTATCGCGCTCGTCAAGGTCTACGTGAATGCTATGGAACAAACGGTGTGCCGCAGGGGCGAGGATGAAGCCGATATTGGTAATAAAGGCTACGCCACTGAACAGGGCATAGGCAGATGAAAA
>CANBTK010000322.1 GCA_947372365.1 Flavipsychrobacter stenotrophus
CCGCCAAAGTTGCGGATATCCATGGCATCCTTGCTTACATAGTGTATCATGCGCTCGGCTACCTGCACAGGGCAGTTGATATTGATGCAGCGCCATGCAGCCTCTTCGGGCTGCTTCTCTAAAACCGATTCGCACACGGGGCAGTTTGCAGGGAATTTTATTTCTTCCTCTTCGCCAGTGCGCAGTTCGGTAAGTGGCTTAACAATATAGGGTATAACATCGCCGGCCCTTTCTACTAAAACAGTGTCACCGATGCGCACATCTTTTTCGCGCACCACATCTTCATTAAAAAGGGAAATTGACGTAATGGTAACACCGCTTATGTGCACCGGGCTTATTTTAGCCACCGGGGTTATAGCACCTGTCCTGCCCACCTGGAATTCTACCCTCAGCAGCTTGCTGGTGCCCTGCCTTGCTTTGAATTTATAGGCCACTGCCCAGCGCGGGTGGTGGCTGGTCATGCCCATTTTGTCCTGCAGGTCAAAACGGTTTACTTTTATTACAAGGCCATCCACTTCAAACGGCAAATCATCGCGTTTTGTTTCAAACTCGCCGCAGTACGCTATCACCTCATCAATGTGCTTAAATACTTTCATTTCCTTGTACGGCGTAGGGAAGCCCAGGCTATACAGCCAGCCTAACGAGCCGTAGTGGGTAGTAAGCGCTTCGGGCCGCGTTGCGCCCTCGGCCAGGGTGTAGTCGCTTATGTGGTAGAGGATGGCGCTCAGGCCGCGCTTGCGCACTTCGGTAGGGTCCAGTATACGCAATGTGCCCGATGCGGCATTCCTTGGGTTGGCAAGCGGCGATTGCCCTTCAGCAACCCTTTGTTTATTAAATGCTTCAAATACGTTTTTGTGTATCACTATTTCGCCACGTATTTCCACCTGCTCCACGCCTTGCGCCATAAGGGCGGCTGACAGGGGCAAAGATTTTATTTGCCTTACGTTAATGGTAACATCTTCGCCCATTACGCCATCGCCACGGGTAGCGCCGCGTGCCAGTGCGCCCTTGTCATATATCAGCGATACGCTTGCGCCGTCATATTTTGGCTCCACGCAATATTCTATTTCATCAATTCCAGCGAACTCCCTGCATTTACGGTCCCAGTCGGTGAGGTCCTCGGCATTGTAGGTGTTGTCCAGGCTCAGCATCGGCACCAGGTGGCTAACGGTAGGGAACCGCTCGCTCAGGCCAATAGCTACGCGCTGGGTGGGGGAGTCGGCAGTTACCAGCTCGGGGTACTGCTCTTCGGTATGTTTTAGTTTTTTGAACAGGGCATCGTATTCGCTATCGGAAAGCACGGGGTTGCTCTGCACATAATATTTCCAGTCGGCATAGTTAATTACTTCCCGTAATTGCACCAGCACTTCCTCTGCGTTGTTGTTAACTTCTGTAACAATCAGTTCTTTAGCCTTGTCGAACAGGCGCTTTTCATCCTGTGGTGTGTACATAGGCGCAAAAGTAAAGAATTATGGGCGAAGGGTAAGATACTTACATTGAGTATAAACAGGCCGGAAGTTGCTAGTCAATTAAATTAGTACTTTTATCGGGAAATCAATATTCCGATTATGAATTTGAAAAGGGGCTGTGATAAAACCAGGTTAGTTTTCGGGATAGCCGTTATTCTTGCCTTGCTTCTACCATCGTTTTATTCTTATAGCCAGCTGCCCGATAGCGTACTCAGGCAAAATTGTATCAAACAATATATTTTAGAAGAAGACACAATTTCGCAGGATTGGCTTTTGCACGTTAGATACGCTAATGAACAGAAAGAGCTTTTTGAGCCGTTGCATCTAAAAGACCTGGATAGCACTGAAATTAAGTTTGAACCTTTTTCTTACGTATTTAAATCGGTTAACGAGCTTTTCAATGGCTTTTTTGAGCGCTACCGTATCTACGTAGTTGATTTTTTGGGAAGCTATCAGGCATCTGACTGTAGGGGTGATTTTGCCAAGATTTATCTTGTCGATGCGTATTCCGGCAAAATAAAGCATTTCAACAATATCAAATCATTTAATTCATTCTTGCGGTCGGCGCAAAAACCGGTTAATGTAATCGATAAAGCCTATTTGTACAGGTATTTTGCAATGAGAATAAATGATACGTTGCAGGAAGATCGGAATAGGTTTCATGATTACCCGAAAAATTTACAGGAAGGTTGCGTGTTTTCTTGTAAGATCGCTGAGCCTCTATTTGCTCCGCATTACGCTTCCTGTCGTTCAATAAATTCAGTTGACCATTCAGAGAGATTTGAACAGGCGATGCAGCAAACAACAGCGTTATCCTTATCCTTATTTACATTTCAAACAATAAACAAATTTACAGATAGCGTTAGAGAAATTGCTTATCAGTATAAATTTTCCTATAGTAAGGCAGGAGATTTGAAAAGGGTTGTTGTTGGTACACTAAAGTAAAACCGGAGCAGCATTTGTTTTTCTATGTGCTTTTCAGGCTCAGTTCCGCCGATTTTGAAGCCCTTACGGCCGGGTACCAGCCCGCCAGCAGCCCTACGGCAATAATTGTAGCCGTAACCATAAAAATATCTGTTACATGCACTTTTACAGGGTAGGCATCTACTACAAATGCCCCTTGCAGCTTTATGATGCCGAATTCCTGCTGTATAAGGGCTATTGCTGTGCCCAGCGTAAGGCCTGAAACGCCGCCTACGCATGCCCACAATACCGCTTCAAGCAGGAATACTTTCTTGATAGTGCCGGCTTCAGCACCCATGGCCCGGAGTATGGCTATATCCTTCTTTTTCTCTATAACCAGCATAGATAGCGCCCCCACCATATTAAACGAGGCAATGATTAACACAAATACCAATATTACATAGGTAACCCACTTTTCAGCCGCTACCATCATATAAACTGTTTTATTCTGCTCGTAGCGGGTTTCCACCTTGTACTGGCTGCCCAGCTGGCTTTGCAGTTGCCGCTTTACATCGTTTACTGCCGATGGGTTTATTTTAAGCTCTATTGATGAATACATGCCCTGTGCATGGAATAGCTCCTGCACCTTGTGTAGCGGAGCCAGTATATATTTATCGTCAAATTCGTTGCCTACGGTAAACATGCCTGCGGGGTGCAGTTTCAGCGACTGGTAGGCGTTAAGCGGGTCGTTTTCGGGGTTGGTTACTGCGGGGTTAGGGTAGTACAGCATTATGGAGCTGAATACATTGTTGATATCAACACCCAGCTCCTGCGCTATGCCGCGGCCTGTTATGGCCGTTGGGCGTTCTTCGTTAACGACGGTATCAACCCCCGCATCAATGTAATCGCCTACGTTGTTTACCTTAAAATAGTTGTTCTGTACTCCTTTTACCGAAACTACTTTCTGCCGGTTGGCACTGCCGGAGATATTGTCTAAGTCGCCAGCCAGTGCATTGTCTTCCAGCACAGGTGCTACCGATTCCACCCCTTCCATTTTTTGCAGGCCAGCCAGCGGTATGGCTGTGGCAGGGAAGAACTTGCCCCTTGCGGCGGTAATCCGCACATCGGGGTAAAACGCCTTGTAGAGGCTTTTTACCTCATGCTCAAAGCCATTAAAAACCGAAAAAGTGATTATCATGGCGGCGCTCACCACGCCTATGGCTGCCATGCTTATGCGCGATAGTACAGGCACGGCATTCATAGAGCGCTTGCCCCGCAAATACCTTATTGCCAGTTGCCATATGAGTTGCCGCTCCATTTATTCGTTGGGTTCCGATGCCTCCGATGCTTCCCTGGCCTTGCGGTCTTCGTTTATCTGCTTGAATATCTCGTCCATTTTTGACACATGGTCCAGGGTATCGTCGGCATAAAAAGTAAGCTGTGGTATCCTGCGCAGTTGGTTCCTTACCTGCAGCCCCAGCAGTTTGCGCCATTCGCCTGTCCTTTCCCTTATTTTGCTCAGCAGCCCGGTTACATCCTTTATCTGGTAAAAGCTCAGGTATATACGGGCTTCGAGTAAGTCAGGCGTCACCATTACTTTAGTGATAGACACCATGCCGCCTTCCACTATATTGATGCCTTCTTTCTGAAAGATGCTGCTCATTTCTTCATTCAGCAATTGCCCCACCTGTTTTTGCCTTTTATTTTCTTCCATAACCTGCCAAAGGTACTAAGTGAAGGTGACAAAATAAATCCCAC
>CANBTK010000323.1 GCA_947372365.1 Flavipsychrobacter stenotrophus
TTACTTTCTGTATTGGTATTGAGATCGTACATGTAAACATTATTTTCCTTGCTGAATAAATAAGCTACACTGTCTTTATTCAGCCTTGTTGCATAGGAATAGGTCTCATTGGAAAATTCGGCAGAATATATTTTGGGAAATTTACTGAAATTACAATTTTCGACCAGGCTATCATTTCGCAAAGTGAACAGGCTTACCAGATTTGATGTGAAAAACTTAACCCGCTCAGAATCTATGAATAACCTGTAATTCGGCACTTTATGCATTAAAACAGTATTGTTGATTATCTCAAATTTCAAAAAAGACGACACTAAATATATTTGCACCAGAGAGGATGAATAGTAAGTGTATTTCGTTACCAAATTGGTGTCTTTAAATTTGTATATGCTACTTTCATCATTAAAATGTGCAAACAGCATTTTAGCACTATCAATAAAATAATTGAACTTTTTATTTTTGAGAAATGGCGGCAGAGGCAGGGAATCTGTTATTACTTTGTCATTTACAAAATAAATCTTATCCCTCCTTTCAGAAACATAGGATATTACAGGCGCATTTGCTCCGTGTGAAAAATTCAGGCTTCCAAAGAAATTGCCGACATTATGAAGTACGATACTATCAATTAAAACACTAGCGGAGTTTTGGGACTTCACTCTTTCATTTCTATTGCAGGAACAAAATAATATTGCGCTGATAATTAGCAATCCTGCGCCGTTCAAGCGTAATTTATTAAGGTGGATATATAGGTCAAAGAAATTTGCAGTGCGGGAAAATCTTGATGGATTCCTTTTGCGAAGTATCGGCATTTATGATATTTACTGTGTTAATATTAGGATGTTGGCAAAGTTAAAAATAGAGTAAAGCACTGAATACCTTACTCTATTTTCAAATAAATTTCTGTTGCGCTAATTATTGAGTCAAAATCGGCACTGCCGTTACAAAATTATCAGGGCTAACAGGCGGAGGCCCGATTAAAAAGCAAACTGCATTCGGCCTTTCTGTTGATTGCCCATAGGACATCAAATAAGTGCCATTTTGCAAATTGCTGATTTCCAGTGGCTCAAAATCAAGTGTTGCAATAAACGGTTGATTTAATGGGTCATTAAAAAACGCACTGACATTGCCCAAGCCTAAATCAATTGCCGAGATCAGATTAGCTCTAACCATTCCAGTTATTACAACATCCGGCAAACAATTTTCACTAGGTGGGTGGCACTCATATTGAAAGTGATATAAAGTACGCAAGTTAACAGGCTTTGTGTGCCTGGCTGCTGTAATAGTTTCCGCTTCTGTTTTCACTTGCGATGCTGTCGATGAAACCACCGTTGAATTTTTCGCAGCCTTATGGCAACCCACGCACAGAATCAGCACGCTCCCAATCGAAAAAGTTAACTTCCTCATTTTGAAATAAGATTTTTTAATAGATAAAAGCCTACTCTTTTCTACAGATTTTCGGCTACCTCTGCGAATTTTACAATTCTCGATAAACATACTCTATATATTTTGTTCCAACAAAGTAAATCATCAATTCAAAAACATAATATAATAAAATATGCAAAACTTATTGTTTGCATTAATTTTTATAGTTGTTTTCAGTGTAATGTGCCACTCAAAATAAATTCATGCAAAATATCAGGAAAAACAGGTGTTTTTACGCATTGTGCAACTAGTCTATTATCCCTACCTTACCACCCTAATCTTAATCAATGGAAGTGATCTGTTTGGAAGATGCTGCATTCTTCAACCTGTTTGAGCGGGTGATAAACCACGTCAAGGAAAAGCCAGGTGCAAAACCTGATAAATGGATTTCAGGTGAGGAGGCTATGAAGATGCTCCGCATCACCAGCAAAACCACTTTTCGCCGCCGTTGGTGTTCCCCACCAACGGCAATGGGTAGGTATTTTCTTTGTGAAACCACTGTTGCCCCAGGTATATTTTGTGGCAAGAAAAACTTACAATACTTTGGAAAATAATTACAATTATAAAAAAAGAGTTCGGCACATTTTTTGCTTTAACTTTTGTTAGAACTCCAATACTTGTAATAATACTCAAAACAATAGTATGCTGAAAACAAACCTCCTGTTGATCATATTCCTCCTCAGTGCTGCTACTATCTATGCTGCAAAATACTTATTGCCCAACGAGTCGCGCATATATTCATTTACCACAACCACTGGCAAAAAAATGATGCTTGCGGAAGACGATGACAATAAATATGTCGTATACAGATTTGGGACGAAGGACAAAATAGAACTGGAGTATTATTCAAAAGCGACAGACAGCCCTAAAAAATTCACTTATTATGGCTTCTTTCGCCCGGTAACGGATGGCATCTATGGCGTTGATGAAAACGCTATCCATTTTTATATCGGGAATTTCAATTACACCATCTTCGATAATGGCTACGAGGAAAACCAGGAGGAAGGCGGCGGGAGCAACAGAGAGGCTGGCATGCATGTAACAGACACAGCCACTAAAAAGACTACCGAGATCAACGCCAACCTAAAAACAATAAAAGGCTCAATACATGGTATGTGGTATGATGAACGTTTCAAGCAGCGCTAAACCTAAATAGAAGCTCCCTAGTCAGTTTTAAGCCCTTTATGTACAACCAGCAAAACCTATCTTCGGGTTACTATTCTCAATCAAAACGCCTTTACCATTATTTCACCACAACCAGCTTTTTAGTAACCACTGAGCCGTTGCAAGACAGGTTGACAAAATAGATGCCGTTTGAAAGCAGGCTAATATCCAGGTTTTCAGATAGCGTGCCACCCAACTTCATAGTATGGCTCAGAACGGGCTGCCCTACTACATTGGTGATGGTTACGTTGATATCTTCCACATTTCCCGTGCTTGCAGTAAGCTGTAGGTTATTGGTAGCCGGGTTAGGGAAAATATCAATATTACCAATATTACCCGCAATATCAGCCACAGCCGTTTGTACTGCGGTTGAGTCGAACCTCGCCTCTATGGCATTATCAACTGCCCTGTCGTTTACATCGGTTGCATTGTATTTTTGCACCATACCCACAATATGCAGGTGTTTCTTTTTATAACTGGCAGGTATGGCGAATGTATACTTTTTAGCGTAGGTTTTACCGGCAGCCGAGTTATCATCTATCACTCCGGCATCGCCAAATGTACCGCCAAGGTAAGACCTCAAAACATGCATGTGCGCATAATCGGCAGGCCCCAATATAGCAACAGAAGAATCGGCATTAGGGGTGCCTTTGTGGTAGAACGTGCTGGCAGTATTCCTGAATAAACTGCTGTGCTGCTCGTAACCTGCGCCTATGCTGGCTATGCTGTCTTCGGTAACCACAGCATTAATATTGTATTTCCCTGTAACTGCTGCTAGTGTTTTGGCATACACCCACACCGTAAGCGTACTGGTTGCAGCATTGTAGGCGTGCAGCAATGTAACATCGAACTTAGGGGTATTACCCAAGGCAAACGTAGTATAATAGGCCCATGAATCTTTGTTCTGCGAAACATTACCAGTAAAATTATTGGGTATCCTGTCAATACCTGCCGATGGGTAACCACCATAGCCTGTAGCATGGGTAAAATCATAACCCGTGCCATCTGAGGGCTCCATCATATCCATTGAAGTTTGGTCGCCCCTTATGGTGTTAATGTTGTCGTGTATGGATATGGCTATTGTTTTGGGGGTTGTAGCGAGGATGCCTTCCAGTATGTACCCACCATCAGGGCAATACCCGCACCAGGCTCCGGTGCATTCTTCAATTAGTACGTACTTATTGCCGGCGGTAGTTACAGATGGCTGAGCCAGGGCTGCTGTTGAAGACAACAGCAATGCAGCAAGTATAGGTTTTGCTTTCATGATAACAGATAGGGTTTTAGTTGCTACAAATATAACTGCAATGTGATGTAAAAATAAAAAATAGTGCCTACTCTTTTACAAATGACACAGCCTTATGAAAGCTGCTTCCTTCCAGCTGCAGCACATACATACCCCTGGCCAGGTGCTGTAAAGGCAAGGTATATTCATTGTTAAGGGCACTGGCTTGCAATTCAACAGTAAGGGCACTCCTGCCATATACATCTACAACCCGTAACCCTATGGGCCCGCTGGCATCTGTGCCAAAACGGATATTGATTTCAT
>CANBTK010000324.1 GCA_947372365.1 Flavipsychrobacter stenotrophus
AGGTTATTAAATGCCTTTAACCCGGTTTGTACTACTACATTGTCTGACTCTGTTACTGTAAACCCAATTCCAATGGCTTGGGTGGGTACTACAAGCACCGACTGGAACACGGCATCTAACTGGTCATGTGGTTTTGTGCCAGGTGCATCTGACGATGTTACTATACCATCAGGTACTACATATTCTCCTGCAATTGCGGCTTCTGCAAGTGGTACTACACGTAGCCTTACTATAGCTTCAGGTGCTGTTGTAACTGTGAATTCTGCTGCTTACCTCAACGTAAAGGGTAGCCTCTCTAACAGCGCTACTATTACAGGTGCGGGCAGGTTGCGTATGAACGGTACTTCTGCACAGTCAATAACTGGCTTTGGTACTGTTAGCAATATGGAAACTGATAACAGCGCAGGTACTACAATCAGTACTGGTGCACGAGTAATCGTTAAGAGTGCACTTTATATTTCCGCAGGTACACTTAATACAAGTGATAGCCTGGTACTGTACTCTGATTCTGTTGCTACAGCAAGGGTTGATTCTATAGTTTCAGGTGGCAGCATTGTAGGCCAGGCTAAGGTTATGGTTTACATACCAGGTGGCCGCCGTGTATACCGCTTCTGGTCACATCCGTTCAGCGGCTACATTGGCCTCAGCCAGGTTCAGAACTACATAGACGTTACTGGCCCGGGTGGTTCAGCCAACGGCTTCACTACTACAGCATCTAATGCCCCATCTGCATTCAGGTATAACCCAGCAGTAGGTAACGCTTCATTGCCATCTGACCCGGGTTGGAGGCAGTTTGCAAGCACTTCTACTTCGGTTGACAGTAACAGGATTCACCAATACCAGGGCTTGAGGTTGTTCTTCAGGGGCGCTAAGGGTACAGGTTTAGGTTACCTGCCTTACACGCCAGACCCGGTTACTGTTGCTCAGTGGGGTACTTTAAACCAGGGCACTCAGACAGTTACTTTAACTAAGGGTTCATCTAATCCGTATCAGGAATATAACATGGTAGGCAACCCTTACGCTTCGCCAACTGACATAGGTACTGTAGTTTATAACGCATTGGTTGCAGGTAATGTAGTAGGCCCGTCTTACTTCGTATGGAACCCATCGTTAGGTACTGCTGGCCAGTTCCAGGCATACTTTATTAGTACCACATCCGCTACTCCTTACTACTTACAGGCTTGTAACTCGTTCCAGGTACGTGCACACCACAACGGCGCAACACTTACATTCGGCGAGCGCAACAAGGGTAATGCCCCTACAGCTAACTTGTTCAGGGCTGAACCAGAGTATGTTTCCCTGAAAGTGTATGACGCTAACTACCATCCTTATGACATGGTGTATATAAGGTTCAATAACGAAGCAACTGATGCTAACGATTATGACCTTGATGCAACCAAGCCATTCGGCGGTGCTGACCTTAACTTCTACAGCTTGTCATCTGACGATAACAAAATGATAGTTGATTCACGCCCATTCGATGCAGGCAAGGTGATTCCATTAGGCCTGGGTACTAAGTACCAGCAGGACTACATCATCAAAGCTGAAGGTGTTACTGTACCAGAAGGCGGCCAGTTATACCTGCACGATAAGCTGCTGAAACAATATGTAGCTATGCAGCCAGGCGCTGAGTACAGGTTCGCTGTTACCGACGACGCTGCTACACAGGGCAACGACAGGTTCGAATTGAGCATGAAGCCAGCTGATGTAGTTGTGGCACAAAACAATAAAGGCCTTCAGGTTTCTATTGTACCAAACCCTGCTACTGATGACGTGAATGTTACTTTCACTAACGGCAAAAAAGATGACGTTAGCGTTAGGATACTTGACCTGTCAGGTGTGAGCGTTTACTCTAAAGGCCTTGGCCAGTTGGCTAGCGGTACTATCAACGTACCATTGACTAACTTCGCTTCAGGTATCTACATGGTAGAGCTGACATCAGGTAGCCAGAAAGTGGTTCAGAGGTTAGTAAAAGAATAACTAACACAAATATTTTGAAATGAAGAAGCCGCCCCCCAATAAGGGCGGCTTCTTCATTTATAGCCGTGGCATTTCGTGCCGATTTTCTTATAGCTTTGTGGCAATAAACTCATTATGCTGAAAGTAATTACAATGGTTGCCACAGTCTTGTATTGCTGCCTGCAGCTGGGTGCTACCGCACAAGAGATTCATTTTGCCGACACCATTAAAGCCTATAACAGGGCGCGCATAACTACCAATGCCCGTGGGGCATCTGTACTTAATGTATGGGGTGTTGCCAATATTGGCGTGGGCTGTGTTGGCTACTTTACGGCAAAGAAAGACGAATGGAAGTACTTCCATGAGATGAATGCGATAGTAGGTGCGGTTAATACCACAATATCGGGGCTGGCTTTTTATAGCGTGCGCAAGCAGGCGAAGGAGCACCCGGGGCCTAAGGCCGCCTATGCAAGGTATAAGTCAGATAAAGCCACCTACCTATCGTCAATAGTTATTGATGCGGCCATGGTAGGCGCGGGGGCTGGCCTGGTTCTATATTCGGCTGACAATAAAAAGAGCCCAGGCATGTACCTGGGCTTCGGAAGGTCGTTGGTGGTGCAGGGCGTTTGCCTGCTGGCATTTGATAATATTATGTACAGGGCCCACCTTAAGTATAACAGCCGCTGGGCACAGCTATTGGAAGAATTAAGGTTTACCGGTGCAGGCTTTAGTTTCAACTACAACTTCCCTGCGCACCCGGTTAAAGGGTAATGGCATTGGCTTAGCGTTTCTTGTGTTTTAGTTGCGCCTTTAAAACCTTGAACGGCCTGTAAATTGCGGCCCTAATTCGCAGCAGGGCCCGGCACATCAATATTGGCCAGTTGGCCACAAGCGGCATCAATATCCTTGCCCCTGCTTTTGCGCAGGTGCACGTTTACTTTTTTAGCGGTGAGGTATTTCATGAAAGCGGCTGTTTTATCATCGTCAGGTTTTTCGTATGAAGCGGCCTCTATCGGGTTGTATTCTATAATGTTGACCAGATCGGCAGGCACCTGGCGGTATATTTTTACCAGCTCGTCGGCATCCTGCAGGCTGTCGTTAAAGTCGCGGAACAGGATGTACTCAAAAGTAATTTCGTTGCCCGTTTCCTTATAAAAATGGTTCAGTGCCTCAATCAGCGTTTTAAGGTTGTTGGTTTCATTGATAGGCATTATCTCATTGCGCTTGGTATCGTTGCCAGCATGAAGCGACAGCGCCAGCTTGAACTTTACTTTATCATCCCCCAGTTGCCTGATCATTTTGGCAACGCCAGCGGTTGAAACCGTAATGCGCCTTGGGCTCATGCCCAGCCCGTCGGGCGATGTAATGCGCTCAATAGCTTTAAGTACATTTTTATAGTTAAGCAAAGGCTCGCCCATGCCCATAAAAACGATGTTGGACAGTGGCTTGCCGTGGTGCTTAACCGCTTGCTCGTTCAGCAGGGTAACCTCATCTACTATTTCATCAAAATTGAGGTTGCGCTTGCGCTCCATATAGCCCGTAGCACAGAATTTGCACGACAAAGAACAGCCCACCTGCGATGATACGCAGGCAGTAAGGCGCTTATCGCCGGGTATGAGTACGCTTTCTACAAAATGCTTGTCGTGGAGCTGCAGGCGGTTTTTAATAGTGCCGTCGCTGCTGTACTGGCTGTGGTGGGTTTTTACTTTCTGAATGGCATAGTCCGCTGAAAGCTTATCCCTGAGTGCTTTAGGGATATTGCTCATGTCGTTGATATCGCCGGCGAATTTCTGCCAGATCCATTCATACACCTGTTTAGCCCGGTATTTAGGCTCTCCCAGTTTTACCATTACCTCTTCCAGTTCCGGTAAAGTGCTTTCACGCAAATTCTTCATCGGGCAAAGATACATAATGTAAGCCGCTGATGTGTAGAGAACGTACCTAATAACAAATTTTTGGCAAGGGGAGGTTCGGGTCGCGCGAAAAGGGTATTCGTTTCAATGCGCCTGCCACAGCATCCCATCTAATATCAAAATCACTTAACTTTATGATGCCCGTCAATACTGGCACCGAAAAATATTACCTCATGGCTCCTGTCAGAAAACTCTTCTTTTTATTGCTGGCTTTTTTGCCTGTTGGTTTGCGGGCGCAGGTTATTACTACTG
>CANBTK010000325.1 GCA_947372365.1 Flavipsychrobacter stenotrophus
CCGTTAAATACCTGCCTGTACATAAAGTAAACCGAAGCGGTAGTGCTCTGGCGGTCAAGCGTTGTGCTTACGCCCGCGCTGCTGTAATAGTTGAGC
Organism: Flavipsychrobacter stenotrophus; assembly: GCA_947372365.1. Taxonomy (GTDB): domain Bacteria; phylum Bacteroidota; class Bacteroidia; order Chitinophagales; family Chitinophagaceae; genus Flavipsychrobacter; species Flavipsychrobacter stenotropha_D. The sequence continues at coordinate 97 of CANBTK010000325.1, forward strand.
GAAGTGTGTGTGCCATTTACTTCAACACCATATTTTATCTGGCGGTAATGTGGCAGGAAGTACGTGAAGTTAATAGCAGACTCGAAGCCCGAAATGCCGCTGGTGCTAGGTATAGTATCAATTGGGTGGCCTATCTGCGAAAGGCTGATATCGTAGTTACTGTATGCGAATTTACCGTCAATAAGTGCCGCAGTATTAGATGGCGATACCACGAATGTAGCGCCTGTACCAAAGTTCTTCCAGTGGTAATCGCCTTCCGAAGTATGTGTGGTGTTATTGAGCAGGCTGGCCTTGTCGTCAAAATTGAAAGCAAATACGTTCAGCTTGCTGCCGTTATCACCATTGAAAGAAACCTTGCCGTATAAATCGCTGAATTTGTAAGGCAGGCCATATTTAAAGGCATCGCCAAAGGAGGAATAAAGGGATTTAGATGTTTGGTCAAGGTAGCTGGTTTTGCCGCTTACCAGGAAGGTAATGCCTGCACCATTGTCTTTTTTAGATTTTACCAGCGGGCCTTCCAGCATCAACCTGGTCATAATAGGGGACGTAGAGACAACGCCTGCAAGGTTGTTTTTGTTGCCATCTTTATAATGCACATCCACAATAGCTGACGTACGGTTGCCGTACTGCGCACCATAGCCTGCTGTATAAACGTCAACACTACGTACTGCTTCAGTTTCAAAAACGGAGAACAGCCCGATGGAGTGGAACGGGTTATAAAGCGTAACACCATCAAGGTAGATGCCGGTTTGGGCTGGTGAGCCGCCCCTTATATACAACTGCCCACCCTGGTCGCCTGTAAATACGACACCGGGTATTACCTGTAGGTACTGTGCAAGGTCAGGTTCGCCACCGGCACTTGGCAGGCGCTTCATTTCCTGCGGGGTTATTTTAGTAACGCCGGTATTAATGCGGGTAGTTTTTTCCACCTTCCTGCCCGATACGGTAAAGTCTTTAAGGTCCACATTTTTCGTGGTAAGCAAAACCTTTTTGTTTACAATGGCATCAGGCAGCAGGTTAACAGTCATGTTCACGCTGTCGTAACCCAGGGACGAAACTAATAAACTGTAAGAGCCGGGTGCAAGGGTGAGCGAGAAATAACCATTGTTATCTGTTTGTACGCCGGTTTTGCTATTTATTACCATCACGTTGGTGCCTATGAGTGGCTCCCCTGTTTTCTTGTCATAAACGAAGCCCTTAATGGTGCCGGTTTGTGCAAATGCAGTTACGGTTAAAAACAGGAACAGGATTACGGCCAAAACACTGGCGCTTTTTTGAGAGGTAAGAGTTGTTTTCATTAATTATATATAATATAACAATTGTTTAGTAGTGGTTCGTTAAGCCACAGTGGCAGTAACCTATAGACGTTTAAACTGCATGAATGCTTTGGGTGGTTAACGAATAATTGTTTTCCGCAACCATACAAAGCATTCCTTCACCGGGGTACTGTATTACTTAAAGCGTTAAAATTACCACAAATGAACACGCAGGCTGTCAGGTATATACATTTTATCGCCCGGTTTTATGTTAAATGCATCATAAAAATCAGGTACATTAGGGAACGGGCCATTAATCCTGCACTTAGCAGGGGAATGCACATCGGTGAGTAGCTGGGTAGCAATCCTTTCAGGGCGCTCAGCTAAAAGCCATCCTAAAGAATAGCCCAGGAAGAAGCGCTGCACAGGTGTCATGCCGTTTATTTTCTCGCCTTTTTTGTAGGCTTCAGTCTGTTTAAACGCATCCAGGCCTATTAATATGCCGCCAAGGTCAGCCAGGTTTTCGCCAAGGGTCGCCTTGCCGTTAACGTGCATTGTATCCAGCGGCGTCATTTTATTAAACTGCTGTACCAATACTTCCGCCCTTTGGGTGAATTGGGCAGAGTCTTGTGGAGCCCACCAGTTGCGCAGGTTGCCGTTTTCGTCAGACTGGCGGCCTTGATCGTCAAAACCGTGTGTTATTTCGTGGCCTACGGTGCTTGCGGCCGTGTAGCCATAAACCAGTGCATCGTCAAGGTCGGCATCTTTAAAGCCTGGGACGCTCATCATGGCAGCAGGCAATACAATCTCGTTGTTCGATGGGTTGTAGTACGCATTATATGTCTGTGGCGTCATTCCCCATTCGCTGCGGTCCACTGGCTTACCCAGTTTATTCAGCTCATAGTTATTTTCCCACTCGTTAGCATGCATCATGTTCTGCACATAGGAGGTGCGGTCAATTTTAAGGGTAGAGTAGTCCTTCCACTTGTCGGGGTAACCTACTTTTTTCTTAATAGCGTTAAGCTTGCTTATTGCTTTTTTCTTGGTGCTGTCGCTCATCCAGTCCAGCTTTTCAATACGGGCCCTGAATGCAATACGTACATTTTCAACCATTTGTTCATACCTGGCTTTTGCCGTAGGGCTGAAGTATTCTTTTACGAACAACTGGCCCAGCGACTCGCCGATTGCGCCCTGCTCGGCATCAAGTGCACGCTTCCAGCGGGGGCGGGGCTGTTCCTGCCCACGGATGGTTTTGCTGTAAAAGTTAAATGATGCATCAAAGTATGGCTTGCTCAGGAAACCAGCGAACGAGCGTACCAGGTGGAATGACATATAGTCTTTAAGGGTTTGTATGTCTGTAGTATTTACCAGGTTGTCGAGTGCTTTGTAAAACTCCGGCTGGCCTACAATAACGCTATCTACATGCTTTACGCCAATGATGGACAGGCAGCCAGCCCAGTCGGTTTTGGGCGCCAGCTTATTGAGCTGGCTTATTGCAAACTTGTTGTAATTCTTGTATGGGTCGCGCAGGTCTTCCAGTTTGCGGCTTGCAGCAGCTAGCTTGGTTTCAAATGCTATAATAGCGGTAGCTTTTTTGGCAGCGGCAGCACTATCGGTGCCCATGTTCATAAACAGCCTTGATATAAATGCAGGGTATGCGTTGCGCACTTTAGTAGTACGTTCGTCGGTTTTAAAGTAATAGTCGCGGTTAGGCATGCCCAGCCCGCCCTGGTCCAGGCCATAGGCTTCCACCTCGCTGTTTTTGGCATCCTGGCCTACACCTTCGCTAAAGAAAACGTTTGCCCCAATAGTGTGCATATGGGCTGCCTGTGCCATTGCATCCTTAGGTGTTTTAAGGGCTGCGATTTTATCCAGTTCGCCCTGTAGTGGCTTTATCCCCGCCTGCTCAATGCCTGCTGAGTCCATAGCTGCGTACCAAAAGTCGCCTATCTGCTGGCCAGCACCGCTTTTTTCGGCTTTCTTTACAGCATCTTCATTAATCGCCCTGAGTTTGTCATATAATTCCTTTTGCACCAGTTCGCCTATGCCGTAACTGGTTTCGTCGCCCGGTATAGGGTTCTTTTTCATCCAGCTGCCGTGGGCATATTCAAAAAAGTCATCGCCCGGCTTAACGGTAGTATCCCTGTTTTCATTAATGATATCCCTTTTGGCAGCATCTTTGGCGGCCGGTTGGTTGCACGAAGCAGCAAGTGCCGCCGCAGCCAGCACAACTAAAAAACCTTTATTCATAAATTGCAAAATAATTGATGGGCTAAAAGTACTATGTTTTTGCGAAGGTTAAGCTAACCTGTTTAAGGGGATATTGATTTCGATAAATGGTTTAATTGCTCGATGGCTCTATGGCCCAATGAATGCAGGCAGTTGGCATAGGCTAGGTAGTAGGATAAGGCGGCTGGTTAGGAGGTAGCCAGCTGACCAAGAATTAACACAGCACATTGATACCGCCGCTGTCACCTTTAAACCTTTTATGTAGTTTTGTGTCTAATCACACATATGAGGCTCGCATCACCATTCCTGCTATTTTTTTTCCTGTTATTCGTTAACGCCCAATCTTATTCACAAACCTATTCCGTAACAGGCCATGTGCTTGATGCTAAAGATAATTCGCCACTGGTGGGTGTTAGCTGCAGTGTAACAGGCCCCGGTGTTAAAACGGGTGCTGTTTCGGACCCCGATGGCGATTTTGAAATAACAGGGCTGCCTTCAGGCAAGTATAGTGTGCGGTTTGAATATGTTGGCTATGCCGCCGCA
>CANBTK010000326.1 GCA_947372365.1 Flavipsychrobacter stenotrophus
AACGTGGCGCTGCCAGCCATGCCGTTAAAGGAACTTACATTTATCATTTTCCCGGTTATGATAACTGTAGTATCGTTGGAGTAGCTCATATACAAGCTACCAACTTCTGATGAGCTATCGGTATAAGCACCATCGCCTATGAGCGCGGCACGTGCGCCTGAAAACGTATCGGTATGCGGCACAAAGCCTGTAGCAGGTGCCACAGCCGTATCTTTAACAATAGCCGTAGCTGCAGTTACCCCGGTTTTTTTGCAGGAAGGCAAAGCCATGCTTAATAAACAAACGAAAGGAAACAGCTTTTTCATATTGGTGCGTTTGCTATTTAACGCCCCAATATGAAAAATATTGCAATGAAGTTTATATTAGCCTAGTGTTAAGTCAAAAGGAAAAAGTCAAAACCCAAAAGTGTAAAACACATTCATTTAACCGACAATTTCTACTTGACTCTATACTAGGCCATGTCTGCCCACTCTGTGCTGAGCCAGTCCTTCATGGCTACATCGGTAAAATCAATTTTCACCGGCACTACGGATGCGTAACCTGCAGCCAGCGCCTCCACATCGGTACCCGGGGCTTTGTCCATGTTTACAAACTTGCCCACCATCCAGTAGTAATCTTTGCCACGGGGGTCCAGCCTATGGTCAAAATTCTCTTCCCACTTGGCATAGGCCTGGCGGCACAGTTTCATCCCTTTAAAATCTTCCTTTGCAATCAGCGGGATGTTCACATTAAGCAAAGTATGCTCCGGCATCTGCCTCGCCAGCATACGGGCCACCAATTCATGCACTACCGTTTTAGCCAGTGAAAAATCGGCATCAAACTTATAGTCAAGCAACGAAAAACCTATAGAAGGGATGCCCTCTATGGCCGCTTCCATTGCAGCACTCATGGTACCAGAGTAAATAACATTAATGGAATGGTTTGCCCCATGGTTGATGCCGCTCAGGCATATATCCGCCTTGCGGTGCAGTACCTTATCTTTAGCCAGCTTTACACAATCGGCTGGCGTGCCGCTGCATTGCCACGACTCTATGCCATCAAACATATCCACCTTATCAAGCCTTAGCGGGCTGCCTATGGTTATGGCATGGCCCATACCCGACTGTGGGCTATCGGGCGCCACTACATATACTTTGCCTAAATCCCTCACCGCTTCTACCAGCGCGCGTATCCCAGGCGCGGTTATGCCATCGTCGTTAGTAATAAGAATAACAGGTTGTTGCGTACTCATGGCGCAAAAGTACACAACTGATGCCTCTTGCCAAGCCCACCCTGTCAATAACCACATTATTAAATAGTTTGCACAACAAAGCAGCCTAAGGCATTTAACTGGCAGCAATATCAACTGCCTATGAATTTTGGGCAGCGTATGCTGTATTCAGCCAAAACTTTACTATTTTGCGAGTCCTTCTAAAAATCGCGCTATGTCAGTAAATCTTTGTATTGATTGGGGTAACACCAATATTAAAGCCGCAATATTTGATAACGGCACTTTGAAAAAAGCTTTCACTTTATCAGAAGATAACCTTCTGGTTGAAGTTGCGGGTATCCTGGATGCCCACAAGCCTGAAAAAGCAATATTGTGCGCGGTGGTAGATGGTACCGAGCAACTGGCCTACCTGCTGAAAGAATCGGTAAAAACATACGTAAAACTGGATGGCTATACCAGCACCCCCATTTACAATGCCTATGCCACTCCCGAAACACTGGGCCCTGACCGCATAGCACTGGTAACAGCCGCAAATGCCTTATTCCCTGACAGGAATAACCTGGTAATATGCGCAGGCACCTGCATCACTTACAACCACATACAGAAGACAAAAACATTCAGGGGCGGCTCTATTTCGCCGGGCCTGCATATGCGCTTTAAAGCTATGCACGACTACACAAAGCAACTGCCCGAGGTAAGCCCTGATGGCGACCTGGTGCTGCTGGGCTACGATACCGAAACCGGCCTGCGCAGTGGCGCTGTTTACGGTATGGCACTTGAAATAGATGGGATAATAGGCGAATATGAAAGCAAATACCCTGATTTTAACGCCATATTAACGGGGGGTGATGCCCCTTTCTTTGCTGACAAAATTAAAAGTAAGATATTTGCTGACCCTGACTTACTGCTGAAAGGGTTAAACATAATCGTCAACCATAATGCATAATTTCCCTGCTAAGGCCTTTACAATAGCCCTATTCATATTAATGAGTAACGCTATACACGCACAAACAAGCAGTATCAGCAACCCAAATTCGGAGCGCGAGAATAACCCATATTCAAAGTACGGCATTGGCGAATTATGGAATGGCAATAACACTGCCCTTAAAGGCATGGGTAATATTACCTCTGCTTTCCAGGACCCATTCCTTATCAATTCCGATAACCCTGCATCATACTCCAGCCTGGCGCTTACAACATTTGAAGGTGGCGCTTTAGGCAGCACACGCAATATTGTGGCAGCCACTGGCCAGAGCTATACATCGGGCACAGCTTCGCTGGGCTACCTCAGCATAGGCATACCAATTAACCAGAAAGGCGGGCTTTCGCTGGGGTTGAGGCCTTATGCAAAATCATATTTTGCACTGCTGGATACCATTGCATCCCCATCAGGCCAAGTGATGCGCTCTTATGCCGGCGATGGCGGGCTTTCTTATGCTTACCTTGGTGCTTCTTACCGCATTAAAGGCCTGAGCCTCGGGTTTAACTTAGGTTATATGTTTGGCACCTACCGCAAATTTACTTCAGTTATAGGTATTGATTCTTTATCTACCAACGATATTTACGAAGCTCAGTTTGCCAAGTACAACAGCATAGGTGGCCTTTACTGGAAAGGCGGCTTTATGTATGAGCGCAAGCTGAAAGATTCCGATTATGTTTTCAGGGTGGGTGGCACACTTACACTGGGACAGAACCTTAACGAAACCGTAAGCCAGTACCGCGTGAGCATTAAAAACTTTGGCGACACACTGGTTAACGATACCTCTTACAGCGATGCCAATAACAAGGGTGCGCTGAAGCTCCCGATGTCTTATAGCATAGGCGTTATGCTGGCTAAAAACGACAAATGGGCTTTCGGGCTGGATTATTCCGCTACTAACTGGAGCCAGTTCAACAGCAGCAAGGACACTGCAATGAACTACGGCATAGCCAGCAGTAACTACAAAATAGCAGCCGGCGCGCAGTTCACGCCTAATTCGGCCGACCTTCTTAATTACTTTTCAAGGGTTACTTACAGGATGGGCGTTTATTATGGCACCGAGTATGTGCGCCTGCAGAACATTGCTATGCCTGTTTACGGCCTTACATTTGGCGGCAGCTTCCCATACAAGCGTAACACAAGGGCTGCATCAAGGCTCCATGCCTCATTCGATATTGGCAGGCTGGGCACAACCAGCAACAACCTGCTGAAACAAACCTATGTAAGGTTTGGCCTGGGGCTTTCATTCAATGAAAAGTGGTTTATCCCCCGCAAGTATGAATAAACCCGGGAATAAATTGGGCTTAGCCCTGCATGCAGCTAATGCCTGCTTACAGCTATTGCCTGGTAAAACCACGGCTTTTTACTTATTGCTTATTTCCTTTTGCTGCCTTGCTGCCCCATCGTGCAAAAATGACCCGGAACAGATACGCCTACTTACCGACAAAAGTATTTTGCGGCAGGATAAGGCTGATGAGGTAACCATGATTTACAGTAAGAACGGACTGGTAAAAGGCCGCTTATTTGCCCACCAATACATAAAAAACCCGGGTGCCAAGCCACCCTACACCGACCTGAACGGAAGGCTGCGGGTAGAATTCTATAACGATAGCAGTATGGTAGAACACATACTCACTGCCGATTCATGCCGCATTTACGATGCCCAGTCTAACATAGTTGTATGGGGCCATGTGCAGATTATAAGCACCAAGGGCGAACAACTGAATACCGAAGAACTCATCTGGAACAACAGCATAGAACGCTTTTTCACCGAAAAGGCAGTTAAGATAACTACCGGCACCGAGTCGCTGGAAGGCACTGGGCTGGAAGCCAACCAGGATTTTACCTGGTACCGCATACTACACCCCAAGGGCGCTGTGCAAGTGAAAAAAGGCGAAGTGCCGCAGTAGTTTTTTTAGCCGGCAGTTTGCAG
>CANBTK010000327.1 GCA_947372365.1 Flavipsychrobacter stenotrophus
CAACTTTTTAAAAAGTTGCCAAAGCAGGATCATTTCCAATAATTTCGGAATATTGAGTATGTTTATTGATAATCCGACACTTGGCAAATTGATTTGTGCAAATAGTTCAAATCTCGTTAGGGTTCCTTCACTGCATATATAAACAACATTATCATGAAAATGCTCCTTGCCCTGTTGACGGGCATAGTTTCAACTTTCAATATATACGGACAAACAAAATTTCAAAATGACAAATACGGCTTCGGCGGACAAGTTCCTGTTGACTGGCATGTCTACGCTGAAGTTATTGACAACCCATCGAGCAAAAGTGCTATTTTAGATTGGGGGTTGCCAAAAGTTTATTCCGAACTTGAAAAAAGGCAAATAGAAAATGCGGTTTCAATAACAGCGTATAAAAGGCCGGACATAATGAGTGTTGATGACCTGATGAAGTTTGAATTTAAAAGATTAGGAGCTATCCTTACTACAAAGGAACTTTTAGACAGCGTTCCATATTATTCCTTTAATGTTGTAACGGTACGAAATGGAATGAAATATAAAAGCCAGGCTATATTTAGATTTGAGAACAGTATTGGATATGTTATCAACTTCACCGCTACACCGGGCACTTATGACCTAAACATTCAAAAGTTTAGCAAGTTTGTCAAAGACATACAGTTATTTGTACCAAAGGAAATAGAGAAGAACAATACAGGCAAAATTGACGTTCATTATGACGGAATTTATGTGGCTAAAACTGACGAGATGACCTTTTCGGGCAATAAAATGGGAATATTTACTTATATCCGATTTTACAGCGATGGAACAGTTTGTACGCAGGCTTTCAATTCATACGATCCGCAAAAGGTTTCAAAATGGTTTGGAAAAAATGGCAAGTTTGAGAGGAAGGGAGGTTATAATATATTGGGTTCCGACCTAACATTCATTGTAAACAATAGTGCATCAGCTGACGTAAACCTCGAAGGTCCTAAAGCGGATAAATTTAGTGGAATACTAACAGACGCGAATAAGCTATTTCTGGAAATAAAATATGCTAGCGGGGATTTTAAGAGTTTTTGGTTTGAATTTGTAAAACTTGACTGATAAACTAACAGTCAATAAAACACTTTTGCTAACTCATGCCATTTATCCGTAATTTTGCACTCCTTTTAAAAACGCATGAGCAAAACCGTAGCATTCCATACATTAGGTTGTAAACTCAACTTTTCAGAAACATCGTCACTCAGCCGGAGCCTTGAAGCAGATGGTTTTGTGAAGAAGGATTTTGAGGAGCTGGCAGATGTGTATGTAATCAATACCTGCTCCGTTACCGATAATGCGGATAAGGAATGCCGTATGCTGGTGCGCCGCATACAGCGCCGGGCACCTGAGTCGTTTGTAGTGATAACGGGCTGCTATGCCCAGTTAAAGCCGCAGGAAATAGCTAATATAGAAGGTGTGGACCTTGTGCTGGGTGCTGCTGAAAAGTTCAACCTGGCACACCACCTTAAAGAAATAACCAAGGGCGCTGCCGATAATGGCGGTGCTAAAATATGCAGTTGCGATATAGAAGACGTTGCAGGCTTTAATAGCTCGTACTCGCTCAGCGACCGTACCCGTGCCTTCCTGAAGGTGCAGGACGGCTGCGACTATAACTGTAGTTTCTGTACTATCCCGCTTGCCCGTGGCCATAGCCGCAGCGATAGTATAGAGGGCGTGCTGGCTAATATGAAAGAGCTTGCAGCAGCAGGCACTAAAGAAATTGTACTGACCGGTATAAACCTCGGCGACTTCGGCAAGGGCAACGATGGTGGCAAAACGCGAGATACATCATTCTACGAACTCATACAGGCTATGGATGCGCAGGAAGGGATTGACCGCATCCGCATTTCCAGCATAGAGCCTAACCTGCTCACCAACGAGATTATTGAATTCGTAGCAGGTTCGCGTAAGTTCATGCCCCATTTTCATGTGCCGCTGCAGAGTGGCAGCGAAACTATTTTAGGATTGATGCGCCGCCGCTACCGTAAAGAATTATACGAAGAGCGCGTGGCAACTATTAAAAAGTTCATGCCGCATTGCTGCATTGGCGTTGATGTAATAGTAGGCTTCCCCGGCGAAACTGATGAACATTTTAAAGAAACATTCGATTTCCTGCACAACCTGGATGTTTCCTACTTCCATGTATTTACTTATTCCGAGCGCGAAAATACACTGGCTGCAACCATGAAGCCCGTTGTGCCCATACACATACGGAACGAGCGCAACAAAGCCCTCAGGAACTTATCTTACCAGAAAATGAGCTACTTCACTGAGCAGCAGCGCGGTGCCAGCCACAAGGTGCTTTTCGAAATTGCACCAAAGGGCGGCATGATGGAAGGCTTTACCGACAACTATATTAAAGTACAAACCCCTTACCGCGAAGAGTGGATGAATAGTATAGTGGATTGGGTGGTATAAGGTGCTTGCTTTGTTTTCTTTTGCGCTGTGCGCAAGCAAATAAATGCACAGTTCGTACTATCAGTTCCACTAAAACTGCAAATAAATAGGCATCACGGGCGTACTGCTTTTAAACTGCGAATACACCACCAGGAAGATGAGGAAGATTGCTATGTAGGCTACCATAGGGGCTTTTTGCAGCCGGGGGATGATGCGCTCTGGCAGGTTGTCGGGTATGATGTGCAGGGCATAGCCGAGCAGCATCAGGTAGATAACATTATGGTAGTTGCCAAAGAATTCCCACCACACATTCAGTGAGAAGTTATAGGTTATCTGGTGAATCATAGCCAAAGCCACATCAAAGTTGGTAGCCTTGAAAAATATCCAGCAGAAGCAGACGAACAGGAAGGTGAGCAGCTGTGCAAAGAAGTTGTAGATAATGTTTTTGTCCATCTTCTTTACCAGCCCGCCTGCGGCTTCCATCCATATTTTGTGTATCGCCAGCGCCCCGCCATGCATAGCTCCCCAGGCAATAAAAGTCCAGTTAGCACCATGCAAGAACCCGCCCAGCAGCATGGTTATAAACAGGTGCAGGTAGGTGCGGAAGCGCCCTTTGCGGTTGCCGCCCAGCCAGAAAATATAGAGGTAATCTTTCAGCCAGCTGCTGAGCGATATATGCCACCTGCGCCAGAACTCCGTGATGGATTTACTTTGGTAGGGCGACAGGAAGTTGGGGGGGATGGTTATGCCCAGCCAGCGGGCTATGCCTATAGCTACATCGCTATAGCCGCTAAAGTCGCAGTAGATAACAATGGCGTAGGCCAGCAGCGCCACAAGGCATTCCAGCCCGGTATGGCGGCTTGGGTCGTCAAATACATAGTTAACCAGGTTCAGCGTCAGGTAGTCGGATATCACCAGTTTCTTAAACAGGCCGGAGACAATGAGGTAGAACCCCTTAGCAAAATCGAACTGGGTAATGGTATAGGGCTTGTGCAGCTGTGGTATAAAGTCCTTAGCACGCACTATGGGGCCCATCATCAGCTTGGGGAAAAAGGAAAGGAAGAGCAGGTAATTAATGAACTTCTTTTCCGGCTCAAATTCGCCCCGGTACACATCAATAGTATAGCTGAGGTTTTCAAAAGTATAGAACGATATGCCCACCGGCAGCAGTATATTGAGCGGGTTTACATGGGTGGCGAAAAACTGGTTGCTGAAGGTGATAAAGAAGTTGGTGTACTTAAAGTAAAACAGCATACCGAGGTTTACAATCACACTCAGCCCCAGCAGGAACTTTTTGCTCCCCACCTTTTCGCGGCTGTAAATGAGGTTAGACAGCGCATAGTCAGCCACTGCCGAAACCAGCACCAGGCCCACAAACCAGCCACTGGCTTTGTAAAAGAAGTAAAGGGAGAAAACGCTAACTATAAATGCCCTTGCTGTGTTATAGTTCCTGAACATAAAGTACAGGCTTATAAACAGGGCGAAGAAGTAAACAAAGAAGCCATTGTTAAACAACAGCGGGTTTTTGGCATCATACAAAAACTGCTGCAGGAATGCATCAATATTAAAAGCGGGCAAATTTATCTGCACAGGGTTCAAAATATAACGGTATTGAATTTTAGCTTCTTGGTGAATTCAGTTTACGCACGGCCAGCACACGGATAGGATAGCGCACCACATTCTTTTCAGAAGGTACTTTTAC
>CANBTK010000328.1 GCA_947372365.1 Flavipsychrobacter stenotrophus
AGGTTTACGGGCAAGGTAACCGTGACCGACCCTAACTACAATACCGTGTCTGACGACATGGGCTATAATACCGAAACCAAGCTCACCCGCTTCTTTGCCAAATCGGCTGTTACCGGCGATAGCGGCAAAACCATACTCAATACCACCGGTGGGCTGTATGACAGCCATGCGGGCTTCGCTTATTTCTATAACCATTCCACCATCTGGTACGATGGGCAGTACATAGAGGGCGATACCCTTTATTACAACAAGCTTACGGGCTATGGTTACAGCTACGGGCATGTTATAGCTATTGATACCGCACACAAATCAACGCTGTTTTGCGGGCGCGCCGTTTACTACCAGAAAAGGCGTGTGCTGCAGGCTACCGATAAGCCCGTGCTTATGCAGGTAAAGGGCGCTGATACGCTATATATAAGGGCCGATACCTTTTACTCAGCTCCGGCTATAAAGCAAAAGAACGACACCTTTAAGGTGAAAATGGCAGCAGCGCTGGCACAGAAAAATGCCTTAAAAGCAAGCCCCTCAGTACCCACCGACACCACCACAACCAAAGTGGCTGCCGGGAACAAAAAAGAGAAAAAAGGCAAACAGAAAAAGGGCGGTGCAATTGTCAACGCGCCATTAGCCATACTTGAAGATACATCGGTGGCCGATACCACAGCCCCGCTTTACTTTAGCGGCTACCACCATGTGCGCATATTCTCCGACTCCATGCAGGGGGTGTGCGACAGCATATGCTATACGCAAGCCGACTCTACCATACGCATGATGTACAACCCTGTGGCATGGTCGCGCAATAGCCAGGTAACCGGCGATACAATTGTTATGCTGCTGGACAGCAACCGGATAAAAAGCATATTTGTACCCAATAACGCATTTATAGTTTCGCTTGCCGGCCCCGAAAAAGCACAGCTTTACGACCAGGTGCAGGGCAAGATGCTGAAAGCCTATTTTAAGGGGAACACGATCAATGACATGCTGGTGTACCCCAATGCCGAATCGATCTATTATTCTAAAGATGACAATGGTGCGTTTATTGGAGTAGTGCAAGCCAAAAGCGATAAGATGCACATCTTATTTGAAAACCAGAAAATAAAGCAGATAAAGCTGCTGGAAGATACCCACCAGGTGCTTACCCCGCTTGATAAAGCCGACCTGCCATCTACTAAACTCAGCCGCTTTAAATGGCTGCAAGACCGCCGCCCGAAGAATAAGGAAGAGTTGTTTGATTAGTAGTTTTTAGGCCAAGGGATACACATTCAAATAGCGTACGGCTATAAAAATCTCGCAGGGATGGCATGATTGTAGCCTATTATGCCCGGCATGTACAAAACCCTGTAAGGGTGGCATAAAAAATATATCACCACCTTCGGGGTTCTATCCATGATTTTCATCCATTTTCTACAATCATGCCTCCCGCTTTGCGGGATAAAAATTTTAATGCCTATGCCTTGGCTTTTAGATGCTCATTGCGGCTTTGCCCCCTATTTCTCTATAATAAAACACTTGCGGTGCAGCTTGCCCTGAAAATCGAAAGGGGTGGTTTGCGCGGTAATGTCCTTTACAATGGTTGCTGGTATGGCATCCCTGTCCATAGCAAAATTTTTCAGGTTGGTACTGAAGTAAATCCTTCCAGTTTCCGTACAACCCTTCAGCAGTTTTTTCAGCAGCATTACGTGGTCGCGCTGCACATCAAAGTTATCCTCCATGCGCTTGCTGTTTGAAAACGTAGGCGGGTCGCACACTATTAAATCATAGGTATCGGTAGGCATATAGTCCAGCCACTCCATTACGTCAGCATTTATAAACTCATGCTGCGCGTCTTTGTAAAGCTTGTTATACTGCATATTGCGCTTGGCCCAGTTGATGTAGGTCTTTGACAGGTCAACCGAAGTTACCTGCGCTGCCCCGCCACTGGCGGCATACACACTGAATGAGCCTGTATAGCAAAACAGGTTCAGCACATTTTTTCCTGCGGCATCAGCCTTAACCATGCCACGGGTTATGCGGTGGTCAAGGAACAGGCCCGTGTCCAGGTAATCAGTAAGGTTAAGGATAAAATTAAGCCCGCCCTCCGATACAATTTTCTCGGTACGCTGCTCATCAAATTTTTCGTATTGCCCCTGCCTGCCCGCTTTGCGCTGGCGCACCTTCATAAAGATAAACTCCATGGGTGTTTCCAGCACCTGGCTAATGGTGGTTTTGCAGGCTTCCAGCCATATGGCGTGCTCGTCATCTTCCATGCCGTGGCGGCGCTTGTATTCTGCTGCGTGCACAGCGCCATCCAGCCACTCAATAGCGAACGGGAATTCCGGCAGGTCATGGTCGTAGAACCTGAAGCAGGAAATTTCCTGCCTGCGGGCTAGCTTGCTGAAATGTTTCCACACCTTTAGCAGGCGGTTCTGAAACATAATTTGCTTATCCTGGCTTGATTCTGTCAATTGATTGATTTATCAGCCAAAAGTAGGTAGTAAAAGTAAATTGTTGGCACCCTGAGGTGGAAACAGTTGTATTTTAAAAGAAAAGAGTACTCAATTTTGCCATCCTTAGTGTTTAACGAAGTTATTCACGCTTGAATTAACTACCTGCAGCATGTTCTGCCTCTTCATAGCTACGTCCGATGTGTAGAAGGTGTCCACCTTGATGTTTGACAGTATGGCATCCTGGTTGTGGCTGGTGCCATAAATTTCCACCATTCCGCTTTCCAGGTTTTTAATCTGCAGGTTGTCCTTAAAATGGCAGTTCCTTATTATAATCTTCACATTCTTAATGCAATCCAGCTGCACCGCCTTATGAAAAATACAGTCTTCAAGTACAATAAGCCTGTTATTCATTAACGACTTTAGCGAAAACTCTTCGCAGAAAGATATCCTGCTAAAAACAAGTTCCTCTACATTGCCCTTAGCGTAGTGAAATGGCTGGGCAACTACACAATCTGTAACCGCACTTTTCTTAACCATTGTCTTAACCTGCTTTGGGGTCTTGATTAGCTCGTTGATCATAAAAGTAATTTTTGAGGTGTGTGTGATTGTTGTTTGGTAAAGCAAAAGTATTGATTAACAACTAAATAACAAAGTATTTTGGCGAAATTATTTTTAACATGTTATCAACACGTTAATAAGATACTTGTTTAGATGGTGGTGGGGGGTGTAAGAACTACGTTTTTACCTATTAAAGATAGGCCTAAATACCTATAAAAACAAAAAAAACTTCACGAACGGTCGAAAAACTTCACGAACGGTCATTTTTAACCACATTTTATTAACAAATAAATAATTTTAGTAATAAAAAATGCAAAAAAGCCCTGCAACATATTGGCTCACGCAAAGCCGCAAGGGCTATGCCTCACACATACTATTCAAGGTGCCAGAGGCGCAAAAGCCAAAACAGCCCTAGAAATACGTGATATTAAACGCGCCTTGGAATTTTGTCAGGTACACTGCCGCACTTGTGATACTGATTGGCCATCAAAAAACTGTATCAGCAGTAGTTTGCACACAAAAGCAAACGCAGCATAGCTATTCCCCTTAGAAGAGGCTACGGTGTACCCACATCTTTCTAATTAATCTACTTTTATCCTTTAATAATCTGTATCAATATTTCAGGACGGGTCATACATAACGTAGAATGCGCCGTAGGCGCTATCGGTTTGTAGTAGAAAGGCCCCAAAAAGGCAGTGCCCAGTATGGGCTATCCATTACAATACAACATCGGATAGCCCATACTGGGCATTGTCCATAAAATTCAAAGGTTTACTACAAACCGACAGCCCCTCGGGGGCAAAGCACATTCTGGAAAATAACTTGTGGGTACACGGTAGCCTAAGAACGGGAGTGAGGGGATGTTTGCATGGCGAAGTTTGGCGCATAACTGGCATAAACGGCTACAAAACCCACACCCACTTACATTGCCCACCCACATAAAAAAAGCGCATGGGCTTTGCCCATGCGCTCTATAAATGACAATTGTAAAAACTATTCTACTACAAACCTGAATACCCTTGTAGCGCCTTCTTTGCTTACACGGAGTATATACAAGCCCGAAGCAACATTATTCAACGATACTGAGCTATCTACAAGGCCATTGTGCAC
>CANBTK010000329.1 GCA_947372365.1 Flavipsychrobacter stenotrophus
AGGTAAAGAGTATGTAGTGCAGGATGGCGACGTAATGCACTTTAGGTTTAACGTATAACCTGCACAAAAGCACAAAACTAAGATATGGCCCAGGCTGGTTTTTTCAGGCTTCATGCATTCTTTGTTTTGTGCTTTTTTATTTTTACTGCCTGCTGTTTTACGGCATGCAGCACTTCTACCCCGCCCCACAGTACCCCTCCGCCCGGTAGTGGGCAACCCAGCAACTTAAAAGCTGCTGATAGTGCCATAGCCTTACTGAAAACGGGCGATGTAGCCTTGCGGGCTGGCACCGGGCCATTCAGCTACATGCTGGCAGGCCTGAGCCTGAAAGATAAATCCTACTCGCACTGCGGCATTGTTTCGGTAGAAGGTGGTTACCCGTTTATATACCATTGCATAGGCGGGGAAGATAATCCCGATGAGCGCCTCCGGCGTGATTCAGCCGCCTTTTTCTTCTCCCCCACCCGCAACATGGGTGTTGCCATTGTGCGCTACGATATGCAACCCGCCACTATTGCACAACTGGTAAACGTTGCACAGGCATTCTACAGGCAGCGGCCGTTGTTCGATTTGAAATTTGACTTACATACTGATGGTGAATTGTACTGCTCTGAATTTGTGTACAAAGCCATTACCCGGGCGGTTCATGATACCGGCTACCTGCACCAGTCATATGGCTACGGCCGTGCCTTTATAGGCATTGATGACCTGTACCTGAACCCCCATGCGCACTTTGTTGCTAAAGTGGCCTATAAATAATAAATTCACTACACTAAATAACAGGGCTATGAAAAGGGCTATATATACTTTAATGCTGATGGTACTACCTCTTGTATTACTAACAGGATGCCGGGAAAAGAGCAGGCCGGAAACAACTGCGCAGGCCTGGCTTAACGCATTTTACAATCAGGATTATAGTGCGGCGAGGGAATTATCAACCGATGCAACCCTGGCTAAGCTGGCAGCGCAGCCGGGGCCAAAACTTCCTGTAGGGCAAATAGCCAAGCGCATCAGCGTTACTATCCAATCGGTGCAGGTAAAAGGCAACGAAGCTACTGTGGCCTATACTTTCCCTGAAGCGCTGGCAGGTAGTGTACCGCCAGTGAAATTGGTGAAACTAAACAATAAATGGCTGGTGCAGCTGTAATGCCTGTTGTTATCATTAGCAGGCGCGCCCGCTTATACCTTAGCAAAGTGAATGAATAATAATACCTTTGCAACCCTAACCAAAAAAGTATGAAAAAGCGCATTTCTTTCCTTTCACTAATCATTATATCCCTCGCACTGCTTACCGGGTGCAGTAAAAACACGCCTGAGGCTGTAGCTAAAGACTGGCTCACGGCTTTCTACCATCAGGACTATGATGCGGCCAAAAAACTATCAACCGAGGAAACGAAGGTTATGCTGAGTACCATACAGGGTTTTAGCGGCTCACTGGCCGACTCTATCAAGCAAAAAGCCAAGCAGGTAACCATTACCATTAAATCGGTTAAAACCGAAGGCGACAAGGCTACTGTGACCTTTATAGCATCTAACACGCCTAACCAGGAAGAGCCACCGCTTAAGCTGGTAAAACAGAGCGAAAAATGGCTGGTACAGTTTACCAAAAGCGACTTTAAGCCAACTGATTCAGGCGAAAGCAATGCAGGCAATGGCGGTGCTACTATTACTGTTGATAGCCCAACGCCTGCCGCCGCCCCGGCCGATTCGGCTGCCATGGCACCTGATACCACCAAGCAACAGTAGTGTGTTGGTTTACCTTAGTTGTGTGATTATCGGGGTACATTCCCCCTTCAGGGTTTTAAGAAACCGAAATTTACTAAAACTCTATAATTATGCCATCTCTTCGAGGTCTAAAGTACCTGAAAGGGTGGCATAATTTTTTCAATTGCACAACAGGTTAACTAATACTGTTTGAACATCAAAATACGGCAATAATGTAACGTTCAACCCTTTCTGGGTTGGTACTGTATTATACATATACCGCTGGCTTTTGCCCACGGCTATTCATATTTAAGCCCTTCGGGCTATGCCGATTTTTGACAGTCAAATGGTATAATACCATTTAAACGGCGCTTTGCGGATTCGGGGATTCCACGCAAGGGGAAGGCGCAAAGCCCACTCTATTTGTGCAGGTTTTAAAAGTGCAGCATTGCGCAGGCACGGCTACAAATGAAAAACCGCCTCAGATTGATTTGAGGCGGTTTTGTTTATAACTTAAATTACAGTGTTTTATGCGGCAGCCATTTGTGGCTTCTGCCCCAGCATTTTCATAAAGCGGTAGTGCGAACCAATAGCCGCAATCATGGTAGGCATGCTGTGGTATTGTATGTTGAACTCCTTGCACTTACGTTCTACAATTTTGCTCAACTCGGGATAGTGTACGTGGCTGATACGGGGGAATAAGTGGTGCTCTACCTGAAAATTAAGGCCACCAACAAACCACGAAATAAGGCGGTTTTCGCGCGCAAAATTTGCGGTTGTTTTTATCTGGTGTATAGCCCATTCGTTTTCTATAATTTTATCATCGGCGCCTGAAAATTCAAACTCGGTTTCTTCAACAACGTGCGCCAGCTGAAACACGACCGACAGCGACAGCCCCAAAGCCATGTGCATAAACAGGAAGCCTACGCCCCATGCAGCCCAGCCCACAAAGTAAACGGGAATTGCAACATAGAAAACAAGGTAAAGCGCTTTGCTGCCCCAGAAGATAAGGTGTTCCCTTGTATCCATCTTGTTCATCTCGGTAGTATAAATCCTCTTCTGGCCATACTTAACCATATCAATAACGAAAACCCATAAAAACGAACTGAGCGCGTAAACCAGCCACAGGTAAATGTGCTGTATGCGGTGGGCTGGCTTCCATACCTGTGTCTGGCACTGGCGTATTACCGGGCTTTTAGCAATATCGTCATCAATACCATCAACATTGGTGTAGGTGTGGTGAATGACATTGTGCTTCTGTTTCCAGATAAACGCATTGCCACCTAAAGCATTGAGTGTTAAACCTAAAAGTTCATTAACCCATTTTTTAGTGGAGTAGCTGCCGTGGCAGGCATCGTGCATAATATTAAAGCCAACGCCAGAAAGGGTAAGCCCAAGTACTGCACTCATAGAAATGCCCACCAGGTTGCTATAGTGTTGGGTAAGCAGGAAAATGTATGTAAAAACGGCAAAAGGTATAAGGATGATAGTTTTGAGGTAGAGTTTCCAGTTCCCCGTTTTCCTGATACCTTTCTCCTTAAAATAATTTTCAACATCAGCTTTTAAAGCCTGATAAAAAACTGCGTTCCTGTTATTATATGTTACTTTAGCCATACTATGTAAGCAAATTTAAACAAAAAATCTTACATCTTCTGTTAAGGTTACCTCATATAGCTATTTTCAATAGCCCTGCGGAAAGCCCTATAAATCTTGCTTTTTGCGGCGAAGCCAGGCGATACAACCCAGCCTGCCCCCTTTACCCACATGCTATGGCAATACATGTAAATCGGCCACTGCACAGGCATAATTCCTCTCTTTTAGCCGGCATTTCAAAAACACAATTTAATTCTTTACAAAATATATAACTTTATCTAAAACTTATAAAATGGGAGAACTCAAAATAGGCCAGGAATACCCCGGTGCAAATGAAGCCAAGTACACCAGCGAAATTCTCAATAAATTACGGGAAAGCGTGAAAAAGGATTATGCCGGTTCAAAAATGCTGCGCAGGTTCCATGCTAAAAGCCTTGGGCTGGTGGAGGCTGAGTTCACTGTGGAGGGTGGTTTGCCGGGCAATTTACAAGTAGGGCTGTTTGCCGCGCCAAAAACATATAAGGCCTGGGTAAGGTTCAGCAACGCATCAACCAAAGTGGGTAGCGATGCTGTAAAGGGCGCACGCGGAATGGCTATAAAAGTGCTGGGCACTGGTAGCAGCCAGCTTATGCAAGATGCAATGGGGCAAACGCAGGATTTTTTACTGATAACGAATAACGTACTCTTCCCCGGTACCGTAAAGGACTACCTGGTGTCGCTCAAGGGCCTTTTTGGGAATAAAATATCCCTGGTGCCGTTGTTCCTCAACCCGTTTAACTGGCCCGGCATTATAGCC
>CANBTK010000330.1 GCA_947372365.1 Flavipsychrobacter stenotrophus
AGTAACCCAGGTACCACCAGGCGTAGCATCTGTTAACAGTGTATATGACCCAACGCAAATTGATGAAGCACCAGATATTGCCGCTACGGTCAAGCCGCTGGACACAACAGTATCTAAACGCAATACATTGGAAGCACCGCAACTATTGGTTACAGTATAGGTAACGAGAAGCACTCCGGCGCCAAGGCCATATAATACGCCAGTTGAAGCATTGATAGTAGCCACAGAAGAACCTGATGTAGACCAGAAGCCTCCGGGAGTTGAATTGGTCAAAGTAACATTTGACCCTATACAAAGTGTGGTAGGCCCCACAGTTGCAGTAACCGTTGGTGTACCATAGCTAAGGTACAATACCGTTGAGAACGAGTTTAATCCACTTGTAACACAGGAAACCAGGCACTGATAATACCCTGGGGCTGTTACTGTTAATGTATAGGTAGCATTAGTAGCACCAGAAATGCTGGACCAACTGCTTGTCCCGGTTGCCGAATATTGCCATTGGTAGTTTTGCCCGCTGGCCACACTGGCGCCACTTAAACTTAATGTAGTTGAATATGGCGAGCAGCCCGTAGTGACGGTACCTACCGCAGTACCTGCTGTAGGCGTACCTGTACACGTAGCGCAACCAGAGCCTTCTACCCAAATATACTTGGTAGCGCCACCACCTGAAACCTGCACGGTGCCATAGAAGAAACCGGCAGTTGGCGGCGTGAACTGTACTGGCATTGTTACTGCGCCAACTACACCACCAGTATATGCAATGGTAAACGACGTTACCCATGCAGACCCGTTGAATACCTGAAAATTAGCCGGGGCGGTCACGGTAAGGCTTCCCGAAGCTGGAGTTAAATACACCCCTGAAACAACCGAACCCATAACTGTGCCCGATGTACCCACTGTAACACAGCCCCATATCAAAGAATCTGGGGAAGCGTTGATAACCGGCATTGGAGGCAATATGGTAACAGTATAATCCCTGGCATCGCCAAAAGTAGTAGATGACGTAGGGCAAGGGTTCATAGAAGGGTAAACTGTAGAGCCACAGCAGCCGCCAGATGTATAGTTACCTACAATCCTCATGCGGTGCGTACCCAGTGCAGCCCCTGCGGGTATTACCAGCGGGATAGTTGGCGTAGAAGAAGAAAATACGCTGTCGCCGCCAACAGTTTCAGAACTGGAGAAAACACCGTCATTATTAAAATCAATCCATATCTGGTCTGAGAATGTTGCATAGTACCCACCCGTTACATAAAGAGTAGTGGTATAAGTTGTGCCTTGTACCAACGAGCAGGAAAGGGCGGTCATGTTCTCGTAGCTGGTGCTGGTGCATGCAGTAGTATCGCTGATGAGGCCAGCATAGCCTACAAGGCGCTTGATGCTGGTATTCATGTTATAAGATGAACATGGGCTGCCGAAGGTAGGCGTACAATAAGTGCCCACTGTCATTGCCCGGACAGCCGAAGAAGTGCCGCAACCGTTAGTTACCGAATAAGTGATAAAGGCTGAGCCAACCGAAACGCCTGTAACTACACCAGATGCATTGACTGATGCAACAGCCGCATTGCTGGTCGTCCATGTGCCACCGGCGGTAGTATCGGTAAGCGTAACTGTACCACCTACAACAACTGATGACGAACCTGAAATAGCGCCAACAACATTAAGCCCGGTGCTGACCTTGCGTATCCTGTTATTGATTTGATCAGCAATGTAAAGGTCTACGCCCTTCAATGCAACAAAGAACGGATGGTTCATAACCGCAGCCGTTGAACTGCCGCCATCGCCTGAAAAACCTCCTGTTGTGCCACTGCCTGCTACCGTACTGATAATACCTGAAGTATTTACTTTACGTATCCTGTTGTTAAATTGGTCTGCGATGTAAACATTACCTGCGGCATCGGCTGTAACACTGTATGGATTATTTAATGTTGCAGAAGCTGCTGCTCCGCCATCACCACTAAAGCCGGGCGTACCATTCCCCGCATAAGTAGTGATAATTCCAGAAAGTGAAATTTTCCTGATACAGAAATTGGAATCGTCGGCAACAAAAATGTTGCCTACGCCATCCATGGTAACGCCTGTAGGCGTGTGGAATGTCGCCGAAGTGGCACTGCCACCGTCACCTGAATAACTCATCGCGCCTGTTCCGGCTATTGTTGAGATGATTCCCGATGCATTTACTTTCCTTACACGGTTGTTGCCCCTGTCAGCAATAAGCATGTTCCCTGCATTGTCCAGGTACACGCAATATGGCTTGAATAATGATGCCGCACTAGCTGCGCCACCGTCGCCACTAAAAGAAGCTGAGCCATTGCCAGCGAATGTTGAAATGATACCCGAAGTTGTAACCTTCCTTACCCTGTGATTCTGATGGTCGGCTATGTAAACATTACCGAAAGTATCTACAGCAACACCTGTAGGGTTAAATAATGATGCCGCAGTAGCTGCACCACCATCGCCACCATAGGTGCCCGAGCCATTGCCTGCAATGGTTGAAATAATACCCGTTGAAACGGTGATTTTCCTCACCCTGTTGTTAGCATAATCTGCAAAGTAAATATTGCCTGCCCTGTCAAAAGCTATTGCCTGGGGGATATTAATAGTTGCCGAAGTAGCTGGGCCGCCATCGCCACTATAGGATCCTGTCCCAGTTCCTGCAATAGTAGTAATAATACTGCAACTGGCCGATGTGGTAACCGTAACCAGCTTCGTAACTACCGACGTGCCGCAGCTATTAGCAACAGAATAGCTGATCGTTACGGTTCCTGCTGAAAGGCCTGTTACAACCCCTGAAGTACTTACAGATGCAATACTAGCACTGCCGCTAGACCATGAGCCACCCGCAGTAGTATCTGTAAGCGTTATGGTTGCAGCGCTTACAACTGTTGAAGGGCCTGCGATAGCGCCAACAACCGGAAGCCCGGTTGTAATTTTGCGTATCACATTGCTATTCATTTCAGGGATTAAGAAGTTACCGTTACAATCAATAACGATATCGCCGGGATAGTTCATGGTAGCTGCTGTGGCAGTACCGCCATCACCCGTGTAGCTCCCTGTGCCTGTGCCCGCATATGTATTTATGATGCCTGAAGTATTGATGTACCTTATCTTGTTACCCTGGGTTTCGGCAAAATATAAATTGCCTGCTGCATCCATAGTCATGCCGCCGAACCAATGGATCCGCGCCGCCGTAGCCGCACCACCATCACCAGTAGAACCAACCGTGCCATTGCCTGCAAACGTAGATACTGTGCCTGAAGGGCTGATTTTACGGATGCGGTGGTTACTGTTATCATCAACATATAAGTCGCCCGTGCTTGACATGTGCAAACATTGTGGGTAATAAAACTGCGCAGCGGTAGCTACCGAAGTATCCCTGAAACCCAGCGTACCCGTTCCCGCAAAACCAGACACAGTGCCTGACGGGCTGATTTTCCTTATCCTGTGGTTATACTGGTCAGCAACAATCATGTTGCCAGCAGCATCGAACACAATGCCGTATGGGTGGTTAAATGTAGCCGCAGATGCAGGGCCTCCGTCACCGGTATTGCCAGCTGTACCCGTACCTGCAAAATTCGAAATAACGCCTGAAGTGTTTATTTTACGGATACGGTTATTCAACAAATCTGAAAAGTAAAAATTGCCGCTTGCATCAAAAGCCATCCCACCCGGGGTCGTTATTGTTGCTGCAGTTGCCGCACCACCGTCACCTGTAGTACCTGATGTGCCTGTACCCACCAAGGTGCTTATGATGCCTGATGAATTCACTTTGCGGATGGCAAAGTTATTCCAGTCCGCAATGTAATAGTTGCAAGATGCATCGGTGAGCATATAAGCCGGGTTGGAAATCCTGGCAGAAGTTGCGGCACCGCCATCCCCGGTATACCCCGCAGTTGCGGTACCAGCTACAGTAGTAATAATACTACATGCAGAGGAAGACGAAGCTATTATACCCACAGTATAATCCCTGGTTGCACCATATACGCTGCTGACTGTAGCGCATGGATATATGGTAGGATAAGAAGAAGATCCACAACATTGGTAAAGGCCGACAATTCGCATTCTGTGCGTACCTGTAGTAGCAGAGGAAGGAAT
>CANBTK010000331.1 GCA_947372365.1 Flavipsychrobacter stenotrophus
ACTTTACCAATAACTTTATTGGCAAACGAATATTGCGTCAGAAGTTGCCTTCAAAATAACCTAAACGTAAAGCATTTATTTGCATTTGAAATAAAAGGGGGCTTGGCCACACCTATGCCGCAGCAACTGCAGCTTCTTCCTTCTCCATATCCTTACTCCTCTTATCCAGGATAATAAGCAGGGCTACGGGTACATAAAACAGTGCAGCTATTTTGTGGGTTTCTATTAATTCAGAGAAGAAGTTATTGATAAAGCCTGCGGCTATTGTCATAGCCAGGCCTACGGTGACTGCTCGCCAGAACTTATCTTTAAAGCGGTGGTAAACACGCTGTGCCTTGGCGAAAATAGACGGTATCAGCAAGGCGTAAAGCAACATTGCCGGCCAGCCCTGTTCTGCCAGCATATACAGGTAGTAGTTGTGGGTGGTTGACTGCTCCTTGTTGCGGCTCACATAGGTCTGGAACGAACTTACCGCGTATGGCTTGTAGTGGAAGTAAAATGCCCTTGGTCCTACGCCGGTAAGCGGGTAATCCATGCTCATCCTCACCGTGGCTATCCAGCGGTAGAGGCGCTCCATGCTGCTCATATCCTTGCCCCTGAAGGTTGCTATAAGGTGGTCGGCAAACTCCTTGTGCATGTAGGTCTTGTTATAGTCCGGGCGGAACTCCAGGTACTTATTATTGGGCACCATGTAGCAAAACATCATGATAATAAGCCCATAGATGGTTGGCATGATAAAATTCACTAGCCTCATCCTTATAGCCAGCCCAACGGCTATTCCAAAAAACACGGCTATATAGGCAGCGCGGGTTTGCGCAAAGATGATACCAGCAATAAATATGGCAATAATTACGAGTAAGCCGCCCCTTGTTGCCAGGCTGCGTTTTTTCGTTAACGAATAGGCTACCAGCAGTAGCGGGAAAAGCATTGAGGTAACCGAAGAGTAGTCCACATGGTTATAGTACAAGCTCTGCCCCAGGAACGCCAGCGACTCCTGCACCTTGGCAAACCTGAACCCCAGCAGGGCATGGTGTACCAATATAATCATCACGGTTATCAACGTAGGCACTACCAGTAGCTTAAACGCCATAACGTAATCCTTCTTCTCCCTGAAAATGAATACCGGCAGTATGAAGAAGCTCACCATCAGCCAGCACTTTACCATCAGGAATTTCACTGAGAAGAACAGCATTTGCGAGCAAGCTACCGCCACCACCAGCCACAGGAATTGCAGCACGGTTATAAACACCAGTTTATCCTTCCACCACCACTTGGGCATTATTGCCGGGTTGTTAGCCAGCATTACCACAAACAGCAGCAAAAAGCCCCACATAATAGGCTGGTCGGGCAGGGTGATAGACATGGTATCGCCCGCGAAATTAATTTGTATGGAAGCAGGTATTGTAAACAGGAACAGCCAGTAAGCTGTTTTCCAGTTTACGCCCAGCAGCAGGAAAAACAGGTAAGCGAATGGGGCCGCCAAAACCAAGTAGCTATCCGTATAGGCATACAAAGCCACTGTTATAAATAACAGTGAAAATGAAGCCAGGCTAAACCATTTGTTTTTGAGTATGAGTTCCATTAGCGGGGCACTGCCATTAGCTTACGGTAATAAGCCAGTATTAAAACCAATAAGGTACTGAAGAACATGCCTATGCAACCGGCAACAATTAAAACCATATTGAGCGCAGTGCCCGATGGGCCTGTTGGCGGGTGAGCACGGCTTATTACCTTCAGGTATTCCATTGAACTGCCAGAGGAAGCTGAGAATTCGTTCAATACCGAAATGTAATGCGCCCTGTCCATCACCAACTGGTCTTTAACCGACTCTACGTTCTGTATTTCTTCTATTGCCCTGCCGTAGCCTTTACCACCGCCTTTCATGTCGCTTGTATTTATATTTTGCCTTGACGGGCTTATCAGCGCATAAACATTATGCCTGTCGCGCATGTTAGCCAGCGAATCGGTAAGCAGGTTGATGGAGCTATCCAGCTGGTGCACCTGATTGCGTATAGATGCTGCCATGCCTTCTTTAGTAGCGGTATAGTAATGCCTGTATACTTCCTCTGTTACTTTTACAGCCATGTTAGCAACATTGGCTGCAGTAACCGAATCGTAGGCTATGTACGATACCTCTATGTCTTTATATTCCGACCTCTTTACGTTAAAGTTCTTATCGAACACGCTCATCAGGAAGGCGTGGCCTTTCTCGGTATTAATGTCGGCATTATAGACTACCTGAAACTGGCAGTTGCGTATAATCCTTTCCCTTACGGTATCGGAGTTAAGCAGAGCAGTAACCTTATCCAGGTCGTCATCACCTCCAAAATAATCTACATAACGAGTTTCGAACGACCTGAACAGCGTCTGGCGGTCGCCATAAAGCGGGTTATTAACTAGGAAATGTGATGCTGCCTTGTATTTTTTCTTTTTAACGGCAAAGAATATGCCACCAAGCCCAACAGCAACTAATGTTATGATGATGATGGTGCGTTTCTGTTTTTGAATGGTCCTGATAACGTCTATCAGGTCAAAAGAGGGTGTTGACATTTTTTATTGTTTAGTTACGCTGATTCTTTGTTTTATGCGTGGTTATAACCGCCTTATGAACGGCTAACCGGGTGGTTTATTGCCCCTGTTGGCTATACAACGGTTTCGCCGGCCTGCATTTTTTCTGCATTTTCCGCAAACTGTAGGGCATCCATCATTTCCTGTATGTTACCGTTCATAAAATCATCCAGGTTATAGATGGTCATATTAATGCGGTGGTCGGTTATGCGACCCTGCGGGTAGTTGTAGGTACGTATTTTCGCCGACCTGTCACCCGTGCTCACAAGGCTTTTGCGCCTCCTGGATATCTCATCCTCATATTTACGAACCTGCTCTTCATAAAGTTTGGTACGCATCATATTGGTTGCTTTCTCCCTGTTGCCCAGCTGCGAACGTTCCGTCTGGCAGGTAATAACGGTGCCGGTAGGTACGTGGGTAAGTATTACCTTAGTTTCCACCTTGTTCACATTCTGGCCACCTGCGCCACCGCTTCGTGCGGTTTCCATCTTCAGGTCGCTTTCCTTCAGCTCAAAATCAATTTCCTCCGCTTCAGGCATTACGGCCACTGTAGCTGCCGATGTGTGCACACGGCCGCTGCCCTCGGTAGCCGGAACCCTCTGCACCCTATGTACACCGCTTTCAAACTTCATGATGCCATAAACATCCTCGCCTTCCACTTCCAGCTGCACTTCCTTATAGCCGCCTACAGTGCCTTCAGTTTCGCTTATCAGCGATACCTTCCAGCCCCTGCGCTCGCAGTAACGGGTGTACATGCGCATCAGGTCGCCTGCAAATATGCTCGCCTCATCGCCGCCAGTACCGGCACGTATCTCCAGGATGGCGTTCTTTTCATCCTGTGGGTCTTTTGGTATCAGCAGTGTGCGTATTTCTTCTTCCAGCGCTGTTTTCTGCGTTTCAAGCCCTTCCATGTCATTTTTAGCCATGTCGCGGAGCTCTTCGTCGCTTTCCGTTTCCAGTACCTCTTTAGCAAAATCAAGGCTATCAAGGCAGTTGCGGTATTGCTTGTACACGCTAACTATTTTCTCCAGTTTGCGGTATTCTTTGCTCACCTGCGAGAAACGCTTGTTATCGGTAACAATTTCAGGGTTGGTAAGCGCTACGCCAAGGTCTTGGAACCTTGCGTTGATTGCTTCCAGTTTATCTATAATTGAACTCATTGGTATTCAGATAATGTTATTTGCAAATAAAAAGGCACACCACACCCAATGATATAGCCTGCTTTTGCGGGTGCAAAGTTACCGTTTAAATACTAAAATATCGTATTTTGATTTTATGACATGCAAAATGCACTTATTCGCGGTTGGCGAGCTGTTGTATACAGCACTGGCGCGAGTTTGCCGCCTGGCCATGTGCGGTAGCAAACTCGTGTCTGCCTAAATACCGCCAGGTTAATAGCTGCCGTACGTCGGGGCGTATTCGTTTTAGGAAACTCGTTCGTTATCTTTTAAAGCACTAATTTATAGAATTAGCGAATTAAACATTACTCCTTCACCACCCGCTCTACATAAACCCGCCC
>CANBTK010000332.1 GCA_947372365.1 Flavipsychrobacter stenotrophus
AAGCGTGTCATTCAGTGCGCTTTCTGATAGGTTTGCCCTGAAACATACGGCAAAGCGTTCCAGCGACGAGCCCTGCTGTATCAGTTCTATGCCCAGCAGGTCTTCCCGTATGTGCAGGTCCTGAGTGAGCAGGTTGTCCACTTCTTTCGTGCCGGCCTCTAGCTGGGGCAGCAGGGTACGGTAGTAGGGGTTTTCGTCATTTTTATTAGCCCAATCCTGAAATGATTTTTCCAGTTCCTTTTTCTTGCTCACAGCATCATTGGCTTCAAGCCCTTCCAGTTCGCCTTGCCATTTTTTCCAGCCATTAGCTACGCCAGCACGTTTTGATGTGTATTTCTGAAATATGTCGCGCGATGATTCCATGTGCTTGCTCCACGCCTTCAGCTTCGGTGTGCGGGCCGCTATGCTTATAGGGTCGCTGATGTTATAAACCTGGTTAAGCTCAAATGATGAAATATACTCTGCCGTAGTGCCGGGGAAGCCATAAACCATGGTGAAGTCGCCTTCTTTATAGCCTTTAATATTAATGTTAAAGAACTGGCTGGCGTTGTAAGGTTTGTTGGCTGCGTCATAGGCTGCTGGCTTGTTATTGCTGCCGGCATAAACCCTGAAAACACTGAAGTCGCCGGTATGCCTGGGCCACACCCAGTTTTCGTCGTCGCCGCCAAACTGGCCTATGCCATTGGGTGGAAAGCCAACGAGCCTTATGTCGCGGTAAGTTTCAGTAATAGCTACCCAATACTGGTTACCTTCAAAGTAGGGCTTTATGGTAGCGTCCATGCCCGATTTAATTTCAAACTCCCTTTCCAGCCCGCTGATGCGTTTTGATATGATGCTGTCCCTTTCGGCATCGTGCATGGTATCGCTGATGCCCGGCATTATTTTATCCGTCACATTTTCCATCCGGCGCACAAATGTTACAGTAAGGCCGGGGCAGGGGACTTCCTCCTGCAGGCTTTTGGCAAAAAAGCCCGTGGCGAAATAATCGCGCTCCAGGTTACCAAGCCCCTGCACGGTTCCATACCCGCAATGGTGGTTGGTGAGTATAAGCCCTTTCGATGATATGATTTCCCCGGTGCAGCCACGCCCAAAGAGCACTACTGCATTATTCAAGCCCGTGCCACTTTCGTTATAAAGTTCGCTTATGGGGATTTCCAGCCCCAGCTCCTTCATGTGCTTTTCCTGCGTTTTTATGGTCGCTGGAATCCAAACCCCTTCTTTGGCATGGGAATTGAGGCATATTAATGTAGAGGAGCAAAAGATGAGTGATTTTAATAATGAGCTTGTGTGTTTTTTAACCGAAAACATATACTTTCTTTGATTTACGGAAATAAATGTACAATTTTGCCACGAAAGTCTGAACTTATTCTTATATTAGCCGATTATTACCGAATTTCTTTTTCACAACTATGAGAAAATTTCTGCTACTACTGGTATTGTCTATTATAACGCAACTGAACGTTGTTAGTGCACAAACCCTTTTTACAGCCCCTGACACCGTATGTGTAAGGCAGCCTGTACGGTTGAACAGCACGAATTTTAACGCACAGTCTTACTACTGGGGCTTCTGTTCCGGCGATATTGGCAACGCCCCTGTGGGTACCAACCTTGGTAGTAATTTCGGCTTCCATACCCCCGCCAATATTGACATTGTGCAGGATAAAGACGGCCAGTACTACGGTTTTGTAGTGAACGCAGGCACCCGTGAATTCCTTCGCCTTAACTATGGCTCTTCACTCGGCAATATACCTACAGTTACTAACTTCGGCGACCTTACCAAAGGCTTGCCAGTACACCCAACTTCGCTGTTTATAGTATACGATAAAGTACAGGAATTATGGTTCATATTTGTTTCTGGCGGCTATACTGCTACAGAATCAACCCTTGGCCGTATTGACTTTGGTACTAAATTGAATAACCCTAACCCTATTGTTGCCAATTTCGGTAACCTGAATAACCTTTTCAATGGCCCTAAAGGCATTTTTGTAGCTAAGGACGCCAGCGGCAAGTGGTTCGGATACCTCGTTAACCGTTATTCTAACGACCTTATCCGCCTCGATTTCGGTTACAATATCTCTAATACGCCACATCCTTACAACTTAAATAACCCGGGCGGCGTGCTTAACTCGCCAACCGATATGGCTGGTATCATGGATAACGGCGAATGGTATTTCTTCGTAACCAACAGGGCAAACAATTCTATAGCGCGCCTGGACCTTGGCCATACTTTGGATACGCTTACACCTGGCGGCACCAACCTGGGCAATTTCCTGTTCAGGATTTTAGTACCATCTTCAATAAGCCTTACCAGGGATTGCGGTAAAATATATGCTTATATTACTGACAGTACCACCAGCCAGTTGATATCTATTGAGATGCCTGTTGCTACCGGCCCATACAATTCTATTGATTATAGCGTAGTAGGCGGTACCAATTTCCCATCAGGTATTTCCAGCATCATCCGCGACCAGGATAACCTGTATGCGTTCATTACCAATGTCAAAGACTCGTCTTTAACAAGGATTAATATCAATTCATGCACTAACTCTTCCATACGTTCATTCTCCGAGGTTACGCCGCCAGTATATTATTACGATGCGCCTGGCCTGTACAATGTTTATTACGTTATAGACCAGGGCTTGCCAACAATGCAGGTAGAGTGTAAAGAAATAAGGGTTATGCCTATTCCACCTATCAGCATCAACATTACCCCTACAATCTGTAAGGGCGATACGTTGAAGGTTTACGCAATATCAAACAACGCAAACCTGATTACATGGTACACCAATTATAATATTGATACAGCATACAACCATACCGATACTATCAAGGTTTGGCCTGCTTACACAACTGATTACCACGTTGAGTTAAGCTACCCTGATGGCTGTGTAGTGGATACCGATGTATTAGTGCACGTGGTTAAGGTAATAGCTGATGCCGGCCCTGACCGCACTATTGCTGATGGCGCTGCAACTACTTTAGGTGGCCCTAATACAACGCTTGATGGCTTACTTACCTATTCATGGTCGCCGGTTACTTACCTGGCATCTAACATTGAGCCTTTTGTTGTCGCAACCCCGCCAATTGATTTCACTTACACCCTCGAAGTTTCACTGAACAGCGAAACAGGGCTTACCTGCAAGGCGTGGGATACAGTTGTAGTTCATATTAACTGCGGCGATTTCTACCTGCCTAATGCATTTGTGCCGGGCAGCAAGAACTCAGCTACCAACAAATTCGGTATCCTTAATACGCAGATTTCGCAGCTTAACTACTTCCGTATTTTTGACCGTTGGGGTAATGTAGTATTTGAAACAACTAACCCAACTGCAAAGTGGGATGGTACATTCAATGGCAACGACTCTCCTGTAGGTGTTTATGTATGGGAAGCCGATGGCTTCTGCAGCAGCGGCAAGCCAGTTAAGAAGCACGGGAATGTTTCCCTGCTGAGGTAATACCTTCATAGCGCTACCATCTATGCCAGCATACCTGTTCCAGATAGAACTGCCTCCATTTAGTGAAGCATTAATGGCTGCAATACCCAGCCACAGGGCTCACGTTGACCAGTTGTTCTCCGAAGGCAAAATACTTTCCTACAGTGTTTCGCAGAAGCGCGACACTATATGGTGTGTTGTTAGCGCCGAAGAAGAGCAGGAGGCAATGGAGATGATACTTGCTTTCCCATTGTTTAAGTTTTTCTTAGACGTAACGTGCAACCCATTGCTGTTCCACAACGTAATGCCATCAGCCTTACCTGGTATTGTCCTGAATTAGATTTTATTACATATTGCTGTAGTTACAAGTATAACTTTTTGTAAAGAAAGCCAACCTGTAGGCACAATTTCCCGTCTTTATTCAATAGCGCCCCGATAGTATAAGCCGGAGGCGCTATTATTTTGAAAATACCTAAACATAATATCTTAATGAAAAAGCTATACCTTTCTTTGCTGCTGCTATTTGCAGTAGCTAGCGCCAGTGCGCAATGCCCTAATGTTTACACGGTTTCCGGCGGCGGAACGTATTGCGGCGCCCCGCTTACCTTGGTTTTGCCCACTTCCGATACT
>CANBTK010000333.1 GCA_947372365.1 Flavipsychrobacter stenotrophus
AAATTACACACTAACACTTTCCCGGCGGCTTTCTATAATCCATATCAATAGAACGCCCAGGGTGTAAGCCAGCATATCCCCCCACGAAAAACCATTGCCGAGTATCCATTGTGCTGGCCTGGAGTGCTTTAACCCAAGGTGTACGATGAGGTGAAAATATTGCGATACCTCAATACAATAGGCAATGAGCAACACTGCGATAGCCGTGGTGCGGTAATTGGCATTGATAAATGACTTTAGCCCGCAATACATCAGGATCACAACCAGGAAATCGCCAAATGTGGGGCGAATGAAATTATCGTGCATAAATGCGGCTATCAGCACTTCGGTAATAAACAACACTGTAGCACAGAGAAAATATTTGAAATTGAAGGTTAGCATAAAAAGCACTTTGCAATACAAAGTTATAGGAAATTATGAGATCAGTGGCATTTTGTACAAAAAATTGCGTGAGGCTCAGCACCTTTAACAATTGATTGCTCTGAAAAACTCACAACCCAAGCTATAATCCACCCTACTACACTTTGGAACCTGAGCAACAAAGCAATTTAGGTTTCTACGAATATTGTTTGTTTCCAGCAAATTACCATTCAGGGCAAGATTAAAACTGCGATAAAGAACTTACTACCATCCAACTTATACAAATTAATGCTCATTCTTAAAAGGTACCGCTCCACTGAGCTTAACTCAATAAAAGAAAAAAATAATACCGAACACATTATATTTGTCAACTTTAAGGTCATTCCAATTTTTATGGCATATATTTGTCAATATTATTGACAATAAAGAATATGACCCAACTGGCTGAAAAAAATGATGTAATCCAACAACTGCAAAAAGAGGTACTCTCTTTGCAGGGGTACAAAAGGGCATCAGGTAGCCAAAGTATAAAAACAGGCCTTGGGCTAATGGAAAGGGCATTCCCAGGCAAAACTTTCCCCATTGGTGCCGTGCATGAGTTTATCAGCAATGCAATTGAAGATACAGCGTCAACAAATGGATTTATTGCGGGCCTTATTGGTAAATTAATGCAGGGCGGTGCTTGTTTATGGGTAAGTTCTAAAAGAACCATATTTCCCCCCGCATTAAAAATATTTGGGATAGAGCCTGAGCGCATCATTTTCATAGACCTTGCCAAACAGAAAGATGTACTATGGTCAATAGAAGAAGCGTTAAAATGTGAATCACTTGCTGCCGTTGTTGGCGAGTTAAATGAACTCAGCTTTACCGAATCCAGGCGGCTGCAACTAGCTGTGGAACAAAGCAACGTAACAGGCTTCATACACCGCTATAACCCCAAAAGTGAAAATACGGTGGCATGTACCACGCGCTGGAAAGTTAAGCCACTGGCAAGTGTAACGGAAAGTGGGATGCCGGGCCTGGGTTTCCCAAGATGGAACGTACAGTTACTTAAAGTACGGAATGGCAAACCAGGTTCATGGCAAATAGAATGGTCGGCAGGTAACTTTCAGCATATCCCTAAACAGGTATTTTCAATACCTGAAATTCAAACCCTTAAAGCCGGATAGTATGCCTAAACGGTTTGTAGCCATATGGTTCCGGCACTTAACAACTGACTGGATGGTTCGGTGCCAGCCACACCTTAAGGGCACGCCCTTCGTTATGGCAGCACCCGAACGGGGGCGGATGGTTATAAAAGCAGCCAGCGCAGCAGCCGAAGCAAAAGGCATACTGCCTGGTATGGTTGTTGCTGATTGCCGGGCTATCTTCCCTGCTTTGCAGGTACTGGATGATAAGCCCGGGCAGGCAGATAAGTTACTGAACGCGCTTGCCGAATGGTGCATCCGGTTTACACCAATAGCAGCAGCTGACCCACCTGATGGCTTGATATTGGACATAAGCGGCTGTGCTCATTTATGGGGTGGCGAAAGCCAGTACCTTAAAGATATTGTTACCCGCATAAGGGGTTTTGGGTATGATGTAAGGGCTGCAATGAGCGATACAGTAGGTACTGCCTGGGCAGTTTCCCGTTATGGAAAAATAAAGCCAATTATAGAACCAGGCTGCCAGCTTGATGCATTATTAAAGTTGCCGCCCGCTGCGCTGCGTTTAGATGCTGGTATTTTGCAGCGCATGGAAAAACTTGGGCTATACCAGGTGCAAAGTTTTATCAACATGCCACGCAGGGTACTCTTCCGGCGTTTTGGGCAAAACCTGCTAACCAGGCTTGCGCAGTCATTGGGGCAGGAAATTGAAGTGCTGCAACCTATACAGCCCATCCTACCCTATCAGGAACGCCTGCCCAGCCTGGAACCAATACGTACTGCCACTGGCATAGAAATTGCCCTGAAAAAGCTACTTGAAACACTTTGCCAGCGGCTGATAAAGGAGGGGAAAGGGCTACGCACATGCATATTTAAATGCTACAGGATGGATGGCAACATTCAGCAAACAGGCATCAGTACAAGCAGGGCATCGCGAAATGTAGAACATTTATTCAAGCTGTTTGGCATCAAGGTACCCGGCCTGGAGCCAGCCTTAGGCTTTGAACTGTTCATTTTAGAAGCACCGGTTGTAGAAGATGTTTTACCCTCGCAAAATGTGTTGTGGCACATAAAGGGCAACCGCAGTGATACGGAAATAGCCGAGCTACTGGACAGGCTGGGAGGCAAGGTGGGCATGAATACAATACACCGCTATTTGCCGGATGAACATTACTGGCCGGAGCGGTCTGTGAAAACAGCTACTTCACTCTGTGAAAAACCCCATACTGCATGGCGAACTGACTTACCACGGCCTGTTTTACTGTTACCACAACCTGAGCCAATAGAAGTAACTGTGCCTATACCGGACTACCCGCCAATGCTATTTCATTACAAAGGAAAGCTACACAATGTAGTAAAAGCAGATGGCCCTGAAAGAGTAGAACAGGAATGGTGGCTGAATGAAGGCCTGCAACGCGACTACTATTGTGTTGAAGATGAAAATGGCGCCCGGTATTGGCTGTTCAGGGCAGGGCATTATGGCTGCGGGGAACCGAAATGGTATATGCATGGTTTTTTCGCATGAAGAATTTGAGATGGTATGAGCTACACAGAATTACAGGTAACTACAAATTTCAGTTTTCTAAGGGGTGGCTCGCACCCCGAAGAAATCATTGAGCAGGCGGCAGCATTAGGCTATACCCAAATTGCTATAACCGACCGTAATACGCTGGCAGGCATTGTGCGGGGGCATGTTGCCGCTAAAGCTAAAGGCATACGCATTATCCCTGCATGCTGCCTTGATTTGCTGGATGGCACAAGCCTTCTTGCATACCCTACTGATAAAGATGCATACGCAAGGCTATCGGGCTTACTATCTGAAGGGAACCTTCGTGCAGAAAAAGGGGAATGCCATTTGTATAAAGCAGATGTTTACCGTTACGCAAAAGGCATAAAGTTCATAGCCGTACCACCTGCAAGCCTAAACGAAGCGTTTGAATTTGCCCCTCAATTCGCACAAACGCTATTGGAATATAAGAGTGTATTTGGCCATAACCTTTACATAGGCGCTACGCGCTCCTACCAGGCCAATGACAGTAAGAAACTATACCGCCTTTCGCAGCTATCGGAGCAGTTAAATATTCCTTTAGCCGCGACCAATGATGTGTATTACCATAATGCTGAGCGCAGGGAATTGCAGGATGTAGTTACCTGCATCCGTGAAAAATGCACCATCTACAATGCTGGTTTCCGGCTCTACCAGAATGCAGAAAGGCACCTTAAATCAGCAAATGAAATGCTGAGGCTTTTTCGCCAGTACCCCGATGCTATTGCCAGGGCTAATGAAATTGCAGCCGCATGCCGTTTCTCGCTGGATAGCCTGGAGTACGTATACCCGGAAGAAATTACCAGCGAAGGGCGGACACCGCAGGAAGAATTAGTTTACCTTACCTGGCAGGGCGCCAATGAAAAATTCAATAATAATATACCACAGGCCATAAAAGATACCATTGAGTATGAATTGGAATTTATGGAGCGGAAGAACTATGCCGCTTATTTTTTGACGGTGTATGATTTTGTTGCCTATGCCCGGAGCAAGGGCATCTTGTGCCAGGGGC
>CANBTK010000334.1 GCA_947372365.1 Flavipsychrobacter stenotrophus
ATGAGGAGAAAGCCAGTGTTACCAATAAGGCTAAAGCAATAAAGTTGATGATGCAACATAATTCGCTCATAAAACGCCCGGTATGGAACCTGGGCGATGGCCGCTTTTACCTGGGCTGGAACGAGGCGGAACTGGCAGGTATGCTGGCTCCGTAACCAAGCAGCTGCCTGGTTATAAACATATAATAGCAACAGCCAGCTGCCCCCTAAGCTTTTATGCAGGCCATTATTTTGGCGTAAAGCAAAGCTTCGTCAATGGGCTTCGATATATAGTCATTCATACCCGCCTGCCGGCACTTTTCTACATCAACAACAGTAACATCGGCTGTCAGCGCTATAATAGGCACATCCAGCTTCATTTGGCTGCGGATGTAAGCAGTAGCCTCAAAGCCGTTCATTTCGGGCATCTGAAGGTCCATGAGCACAATGTCATAAACATTGTTTTGTAGCTTTTCTATTGCAATTTTACCATTGCCTGCAATATCCAGTTCAAAGCCAAAATCCAGCAGTATTATCTTTATCAGCAGTTGGTTCAGCGCCACATCTTCGGCTACTAATACCTTTATTGGTTTTGTGGGTGGCTTTACGCCGGCAGCCGTGTCGGGCCCTGCCTGCCCGGGCAAAACGCTTGCTGCGCCTTCATCCACTTTATCAAAGCTTAAAATAAAACTGAATACCGACCCTTTGCCCAGCTCGCTGGTTACACTGATAGAACCACCCTGTAGTTCCACCAATTGCTTGGCTATTGCAAGCCCAAGCCCCGTGCCTCCGTAGGAGCTCCCGGTTTCGGCAGTCGCCTGCTCAAAGTCGTTAAAAATTCTCCCTAGCCTATCCTTAGGGATACCTATACCAGTATCAGCCAGCGTAAACTCAATAGCTACCTTTTCAGCGTCTTCGCTCTGCTTTTTAATGCTGATGGCAATCTCGCCCTTAGCCGTAAACTTAACGGCATTGCTCACAAGGTTCAGCAATACCTGGCGCAGGCGCATGGCATCGCCTAGTATGTACTCGGGTATAGACTGGTCATACTCTTTACGCAGTTCTATATTTTTCTCCTTAATTTTCGTTTCAAACAAATGGAGCATTGTAGCGATGGAAACCTGCAGGCTGAAAGGGTTATGTTCAAAAGACATTTTGCCAGAATCTACCTTAGCGAGGTCCAGTATATCATTGACCAGTATTATCAATGCGTCGCCCGATGTTTTAACAGCACTTATATATTCCCTTTGCCTGTCATCGAGGTTGGTTTTCAAAACCACATTAGTGAAGCCTACAATGGCATTCATCGGTGTCCTTATTTCATGGCTCATATTGGCAAGGAACCGCTGCTTGGCTTTCACGGCCTCCTCTGCCACCAGCCTTCCTTCCTCTGCCAGCCCTTTGGCCACTATTAATTCATTTTTAGCAATGACATGTTCCGTTACCTCGTAAGCGATAATTGTTACACCTGAAATCGTTTCATCAGCTTCCCTGTATGGCTGGTACACAAAATTAAAATAGGCATCAGCCAGTATGCCATTACGCTTTACAGGCACCAGCAGTTCATAACCATCAAACGGAGTGCCGGTAGCATATACTGCTGCCAGCAGCCCGGGCACAAGCCCACCTTCCAGTTCCGGCAAAACCTGCATCAATGGCTTTCCCTCCAAATCGTTGCCCTTCCCCCACATCTCTTTAATGCTATCATTAGCCAGCGCCACCGCCAGGCTTTCGCCCTTTAGTATGGCTATTGCAAAAGGCGACTGCATCAGCGTCAGGTAATACCGCTTGTTACTTTCCTCTATCAGTTTGTGTGCCTTCTTTTCGGCTTCCAGCTTCATTTCCAGCACTTTCTTTTCTTTCGCCTGCAGCTCGGTTGCCAGTTGCCTTATGGCGGTAATATCTATTGCCGTTAGCACTATCAAATCTTCATTCTGGCTGGGCTGGGTTATGCGGTGCGCATTCAGCAGCATGGTTTTGCTGCCAATGGCAGGGAAATGCTGCACAACCTCAAAATCATGAAAGCGGGCGTTACCGGGTATAATGTCTTCAAGCTGCTCGCGCAGGCCGGGAATATTCCATTGGTTATCGCACAGCTTGTATAATGACTGCCCAATACATTCTTCCTCCGTTACCTGGAAGGTCTTGCAGAAAGATTTGTTGGCCGATTTTATGCGTATATTTTTGTCCAGTATAAGCATGGGCTCCTGTACAGCATCCAGTATAGCTTCGTAATAGGCATACAGTTCTTCTGTATGCTGTATGCGGGCATGTAGTTCCTGGTTGCTGGTTATCAGCTCCTCATTGGTCGATTCTATTTCTTCTTTCGATGTTTCCAACTCCTCGTTAAGGCTCTGCAATTCTTCATTGCTCGATATAATCTCCTCATTGGCACTCTGCAGTTCTTCATTGGCAGCCTCCTGGTCGTCGGTAATAGACCCCATATCGGAACGGGCAACGGCCAGTTCTTCTTCCAGTTTCCTTATCCTCCTGTCTTTTGCGGCCGAGTTGCTTTTCCCGCTTGCGGCAGATGGTTCAGGCTCTTCCAGCTCCTGGCCGGTAAAAACTACAATCAGCAACGGGCCTTCGCCATCTATATGCAGCGGGGCCGCTTCCAGGTTCACCAGCCGCAAAATAGCCCCGGGCTTGTCGTGGTTTATTTCGATGCCTGTTTTACGTACAGTTTGCTTGGTTTTAATAGCATTGTGTATCACATTGCGCAGCTCAAAAGTAATTTCAAGGTGCGCCATCTTCAGTATGTTAAAGCTGGCTTTGCCTGAGGTGTGGTTCAGGTACATCTTGGTAGCCCCCCTGAATTCCAGTATCTCCATTTCGTAATTGATAACCACACTGGCTGGCATGTAGCGCGATAGCAATACAGCATCAAACGCATTGCTGAGGCTGGCTGCCGCAGATACCGCGGCCTTTTTAGGAAGTGCGGCTGCACTGGCATGCTGCAATAAATTATTGTTAGATACAAATGGGGTTACTTCGGGAATGCGGACGGACCCCGGCTTCTTTTTGCAGGTGTATACTTTAAATTTCTTGTAAAGCGGCGCAAATGACTGCGTTGATGCCCCAACCGTTTCCGACTTGCCCAGCATAAGGCTGCCGCCGTCCCTGAGTGCAAAATGGAATGTAGCAATTACCTTCTTTTGTGCAAACGTATCGAGGTAAATAAGCAGGTTGCGGCAGGTTATGAAGTCCATGCGCGAAAAGGGCGGGTCCTGCAAAATATTGTGCTGTGCAAATACACAAACATCGCGCAGCTGCTTGGTAATACGGTACTTATCTTTCGATTTGGTAAAGAACTGCAGTATGCGCTTTGGCGAAACGTTTTTAAGCTGGGGCAGCGTATACTCCCCCACCCTGGCAGTATTTATTGCATCGGCGCTAAGGTCGGAAGCGAAAATCTGGAACGGTACACGGTCATCCTTCTTCGCCTGCAATTCCAGTATCATCATTGCCAGGGAATATACCTCCTCGCCGGTGGCGCAGGCAGTTACCCATATGCGCAGCGTTTCGCCGGGGGCCTTGCTTTTCAGCATACGCGGCAGCTCAGTTTTATATAATAGCTGAAAAGCGTCGGTGTCCCTGAAAAACTCCGTTACATTTATAAGCAGGTCGTGGTAAAGCAGGCCCAGCTCATCGTTTTCCTGTGCCAGCAGTGCTGCATATTGCTTTAGTGTTTTTATTTTGTGAATCAGCATACGGCGCAATACGCGCCGTTTTATGGTGGTCATTTTATAGTGGCTGAAATCTACATTCTTCTTTTGCGACAGTAGCAGGAGTATTGCATTGAGGTGCGGGTCGCTATTTTCAATTTCCACATCCGGCCTCGGATTTATTGCCTTCCTGGCTATAAGCGGATGCTTGCTTATCGTGTTAAGTTCTTTTGCAATGCCTTTGGGCGATAAAACAAAATCAACTACGCCCGATGCTATTGCCGATTGCGGCATGCTGCCGAATTTAGCCGAACCGTCCTGGGCAAAGGTGATGCCGCCCGCCTGCTTTATTTCCTTCAGCCCACGGGTGCCATCGCTGGCGCTGCCGGATAAAACAATGCCAATAACGTTTTC
>CANBTK010000335.1 GCA_947372365.1 Flavipsychrobacter stenotrophus
ATAAATGGCGGAGGGCGAAAATCAATAATCATTAACCTGAACCATGCATTAATAGGCAACCAGGAGTTTAAGGTAAGCAGTATGAAGGAAGCCCAGGAGATATCGCTCCGCCAGCAGGAAGAACAATTGCTTCGCATGCTACAGGGAGCAGCCAGCGCTGCCTATGGATAACCAAATCCTCGCAATAAGTGGCTAATTGATTTAGCATTCGGGCGTTTTATAGACTATTTCATTTTTGAACTTTTATGGCAACGGCAAATTTTAGTTTACTCGATTTATTTGAACAGGCATTTGGTTATCAAACGGAAGCTTTTAAGCCAAAGTTTAGTGAAGCCAGTGGCTATGGGGATGGTTCATCTACCAATAACCTTGTTAAGGCAAGAAGGAATTTCGGTGTTAGTGGCTCTCCTTATTATGCTAATGACGACTATGGCAAGGAATACTATTTGCCTGTTACTATTACTGCATCTGGGATTAACATTAGCTTGCCTCACCCGGTAATTTCGGTAAGCAGCCGGAAAGTAATAATAGAAAC
The DNA here is from genome assembly GCA_947372365.1 of Flavipsychrobacter stenotrophus. GTDB lineage: Bacteria > Bacteroidota > Bacteroidia > Chitinophagales > Chitinophagaceae > Flavipsychrobacter > Flavipsychrobacter stenotropha_D. Next base: position 536 of record CANBTK010000335.1, read on the forward strand.
CCCACTTACAGAACGAAGGGGTACCGTAAAGGAACTGGTTAATGTGCAGGACTATCAAATAACCATTAAAGGGTTTGCTATAGATAAGCCCAACAGGTTCCCTGAATTTGATATTACGCTGCTCAGGGACCTATATGAGCACAATGTCCCACTAAGCATTCAAAACCCGATTACAGACATCTTCCTGTTGAGGCCCGATAGGGCTGGCAGCGACCTGGTAGTAATTAAAGAATTGCACCTACCGGAGGTAAAGGGAGTAAAAAATGTACGCCCGTATGAACTGGTTTTGGTAAGCGACGAGCCATTTAACCTGTATGAAATCGGTTAGGTGCACATCCCCAACATTACCCTAAATAAGCAATAATATGTTTGTACTTAACAGCGATATAACAATAGGAAATTTCCGGTTTAGCGGCGTAAATGAAGTAAAAGTAACGCGGTCGATGCACAACTTTACTGATACCGCCATTATAAAAATACCGCGAAAAGGCATGGTACTCAAGGGTAAGGACATAAGGCAAGTAACCATCCCTGAAATTATAAATGACGACGATAAAGTATCTATAAGCCTTGGCTATAATGGTGAGATGCGAACTGAATTTGAGGGTTTTGTTGTAAGGCGAAATATAGATACTCCCATGGAAATTGAGTGCGAAGGTTATGTGCGGCAACTGCGCCAGAAAGTGGATATCACTAAAAAGTACAAAAAAACATCGGCTAAAGAACTGCTTGAATTAATCGTATCGAAAACAGAAATCAAAGTGCACGTAGCTGACGATTTACCACTGGAGCAAGTTGAGTTTACCCACGCTAATGGAATAGATATTTGCAATAAGATACAGGAGCTTAGCCAGCGGACATTGACAATATTTTTCATCAACCCCCAAGAACTATGGTGTGGCTTCACTTATAGCCCTATACTACCGGCAGCAACCCATGCAATAATGGCGAGGCGAGTTATAAAATTGGGTTCAACTGTTTAAAGGATAACAAACTTAAAGAGAGTATACCGAGTGAGCCAGTGCAAATAGTTTTTGGGAATACGGAAGTGACGGATGCAAGGATTGTAACAAAAAGCAAAAATGAGTCAGCTATCCGTAAGGAGAAAATCAACTTCAATAATATCAGCGATAAAGCAAGCCTGGTAAAAATGGCCAACGAACTACAGTATAAGAAAAACTACAAAGGCTATGAAGGGGCAATTACCGGCTTCCTGCAGCCTTATTGCCAACCCGGGTTTGCAGCTACTATAATTGACCCTTTTTACGATAAGCGCAATGGCAAGTATATGGTTGAAAGCACGTCTGTAACTTTTGGGATGAGCGGAGCAAGGAGAGAAATAGAACTAGGCCCTGTAATCGGTTTTAACCCAGATAAATAATGGCTGGATAGCCAGCTGTTGATTTTATTTTAAGCAGAATATTTTTAAAAATTTATGAGCCAGTTAGAAAAGCAGATTGCACAGAAAATACAAGAGATTGCCACAGGCAACAGGGGGAACCATTTCCCTATATACAGCGGTAAAGTTGTCGCGGGCAGCGTTGATGCATCTGAGCTTACTTGCACAGCCTTATTAAGTATTGATGATGAAGACGTGCCCACTGAGTGCATTCTACTTAAACCGGCAACCAATATTGTTAATGGCCTTACGCTCTACCCTGCGGATGATAGCTATGTCCTGGTTGGGGAAATTGATGGGCCTGGGAAGTATGCCATAATCAGCTACAGCACTATTACTAAGGCTGTCTTGACTATTGGCAATACCGTGTTTACAATTTCGAATGCTGGTTATAAGATTGAACGGGGCAGCGTAAGCCTGACTGCAATTATGCAAAACATCCTCAACCACATTATGGCACTGACTGTGCCAACCCCTGCGGGAACAAGTGGAGCCCCGGTAAATTTAAGTGCCTTCAACAGCGATTTAACTGATGTGAATAACATCCTGGTTTAGCTTTCTATTTTATGCTTCAATTAATAACCATGACAAGTACCCCTACAAATTAATTTTCTATGGCACTTAACACAGCTACATTAAAAACCAGCTTAAAATCAGCCTTTTTAGCCAACCTTCCGTCACCCACATCCGCACAAATAAGCGAGGTAGATACTTTATGTGGTGCAATTGCCTCGGCGATGGCAACCTTTGTTTCAGGGGCAACAGTCACCTATAGTACTGGGCTGATAGCTCCTCCCGGCACGGCAGGCGGGCCTGTCACTGGCGTTAGTGGGATGGCAATTTCATAATAGGGCTTCCTATATTATTGATTTAAAAAAATAAACCTGAGTGAATTATGGCAAGACAAATGAATGATATTAAGCTTGATAATAACGAGGACCTGGCGATAGTTGCCAATGATTTTGCGATTGTGGAAAGCACACCACAACACCAAATGGAACTGGTACTTACAGGCAAGGGGGACTGGAAGCAAAACCCTCTTATAGGCGTTGGGGCAGATGGATATATTGATGACGAAGGTGCACACAACATTGTAAGGGCTATAACACAGGAATTTATGAATGATGGCATGGAGGTAATTGATTTAAGCCCCAACCCTGTGAGTGTAGCCGACAACACCGTAAAAATATTTGAACAAGCCTATTATCGTTAAGCATCCCCCCAATAGCTACTATTATTAAACCTTTTGACTTAAACGAAGTTGACTATGAATAACATTATTGTAAAACCCAACCAAACGTTATTTGACATAGTGCTTATGGCGTGCGGCACGATGGAAGGGGCTATGGAAATTGCTGAAGCCAATGGGCTAGGCATAAGTGATTCTGTTAGTGTAGGGCAATCAATAAATATACCAGATAGAGTAGTAGCCAATAGCAAAATATTGAGTTCAATAAAAGAGAGTAAAATCGTTTTCGGCACCAAGGGTTAATTAAACAAATATAGAAAAGCAGGACCCTAACCGGTTTAGTTGAACCGAAATTACAAAACAATAAAGCCCAAAAAATATGGCACGTACAATTGCTCAAATTCAACAAGATATTATTACTGCAAAGAATGCTGACACAACGCTTAGTGCCCTGAGTAGTACAAGCAACGTGGCTATATGGCGCCTATGGGCTTACGTAGTTGCATTTTGCCAATGGACACTGGAGGTGCTATTTGACAAACACAAGGATGAAGTGAATGCCATCATTTCTAATCAAAAACCCCATACACTCAAATGGTATGTTACAATGGCTAAGTTATTCCAATTGGGTGTAACACTCCCACCTGATACGGACATTTACCCAACGACAACGCCGAGTGCCCTAATTATTAAATATGCCGCAGCTGAAGAGCTTTCCACTGGTTTTGTCCGGATTAAAGTTGCCACAATTAGTGCCGGTGTGCTGGGCGCAGTTTCGGTGGGCGGCATAGGTTCGTTTACAGCTTATATGAACCGCATAAAAGACGCAGGCGTCAGGTTGCAGATAACAACAAGTGCTGCGGACAACCTTCGCCTGAAGACTAACATTTACTATGACCCGCTTGTCCTGGATGCG
>CANBTK010000336.1 GCA_947372365.1 Flavipsychrobacter stenotrophus
CGCTTAACGAATGGAGTTCGGTAGTGGCGCTTAGCTACATTGCCGCCCAGCGCACATTCCCTGGCTATAACGATATGGCTGACGCCAAGGCCCTGCTGGAAAGCGTGGCGCGCAGCTTCGGCTACCATTATGGTTTTGCTAAAAAGGTAAGGGTAAACACGGTATCGCAGTCGCCTACGGTTACAACTGCAGGCTCAGGCGTTGCAGGCTTCGACGTGTTTTTAGACTATGCCGAAAAAATGTCGCCACTGGGTAATGCCAGCGCCGAAGATTGTGCTAATTTCTGTGCCATGCTCTTCAGCGACTATACCCGCATGGTAACTATGCAAAACCTGTTCCACGATGGCGGCTTCTCGTTTACCGGCGTAAGCACCCCTATTGTAGAAGATATACTCAAGGCTAACGGTGTAGCCCCACAAAGCTAAAATTGTACAATCCGGCAATAATATTGATGCGGAAACGTTGTAAAGGTATGCGAGGACTGAAAACATTTTTCACCCTGTTGGGCTTGTTATATTATACCCTGGCAACAGGGCAGGTAACCGGTGGCCAGTTTGCCATGGAGTTCCTGCGCATGGCCAATTCGCCGCATGTTTCGGCATTGGGCGGCATAAGCGTGGCTAACCCCGACAATGACATATCCCTTGCCCTGCAAAACCCTGCCATGATGCGCCCGGGCCTGCACAACCAGCTTGCCCTTAGCTACAACAGCTTTTACGGTGGCATAAAAATCATGAACCTGCAATATGGTTACCATTCGCAGAAGCTGAATACATCATTTTTTGGCGGGGTGCAGTACCTTAACTACGGCTCTTTCTCCGAAACCGATAATACCGGAAATATTATAGGCGATTTTCATGGCGTGGACTATGCCGTAACAGTTGGCGCTTCCCGCAAGTATGGCGAGCACTGGCGGTATGGGGCAGCAGTAAAGTTCGCACAATCGAAATACGCCGAATATGGCGCTACGGCTGCGCTGGTAGATGTAGGGGTTAATTATTATGATACGGCAAGCCTGATTGATTTTGGCATTGTAGCCAAAAACATGGGGTCAATGATAACTAAGTACAACCCCGACAAAACAGCCGAGCCATTGCCTTTCGACCTTCAGTTGGGCATATCCAAGCGTTTTAAGCATATGCCCTTGAGGCTGTATGCTACTTTACACCATTTGTATGAGTGGGACATAAGGTATGATAACCCTACCGATAATATTACGACCAACATACTGGGTACTACTGATAGCAGCAAGCTAAAGGGAGACCACACTGTTGATAAAATATTCCGCCACTTTATTTTCGGGGCTGAGTTGTCCATTGGCAAAAGGCTTTTGGCTACCGTATCTTACAACGACCTGCAACGCAGGGAGTTGGCCGTATCTACCAAGCCGGGCAAAGCAGGCTTTTCGTTCGGATTGGCACTTAATTTAGACAAGTTCCAGGTGCATTACGCCCGCAACTACTACCATCTGGCCGGGGCCTACAACGAGATAGGGCTTAACCTGGCACTTAATAAGCTGTTCTCCATAGGTAAGTTTGGCGAAAAGGTCGGCTGGGGCAAGGAGTACGGGGATTGGGATTAATAACTACAGTTTATTACATAGGAATATTTTGCAGGGGCTCAATGTATTGTGCCCCTGTTTATTTATGCCTAATACTGCTATAGAAATCAATTATAGCGGCAACAATGCCTATTCAGCCCAATATGCCTTAATTTTATGAGTGGTTAGTGCCAACCATTTTATCAACCAACAACAATGCAAGGATTCCTTTTTTCCAAGTTTAACCCTGACGAAAACGCTAAATCGCCTTTTGATAAACTACTGGGTTTGTTTACCGAGGTATTGCAATATACCAGTGGCGATGCCGCTGAGGCACTGAGCTGGCTTACCCAGCTGGATAAGCAATACGGGCTTACGAATAAGGATTACGGCATAGGCGATTTTATAGAAGACTTAAAGGAGAATGGCTACATAAAAGAGAACCCGAATGATGGCACTTTTAAGATTACCCCAAAGACGGAGCAGTCTATAAGGCAGCGTTCGCTGGATGAGATTTTTGGCAAGTTGAAAAAGTCAAAGGCGGGCAGCCACCGCACCTTTAAAACAGGCCAGGGCGATGAACCCAACCCGGAAACAAGGCCCTACGAATTTGGCGATACGCTGGAAAGCATTAACTATACCGGCAGCCTGCAGAACGCTTACATCAACCGTGGCATTGACAGCCTTTCTATGCACCAGGACGACCTGGAAATACATGAAACCGACTTTAAGGCGCAGACATCAACCGTGCTGATGATAGATATTTCGCACAGCATGATACTCTATGGTGAGGACAGGATAACGCCCGCCAAAAAAGTAGCCATGGCCCTGAGCGAACTGATCACCACCCGCTACCCGAAGGATACGCTGGATATTGTGGTGTTTGGCAATGATGCCTGGCAGATAGAAATTAAAGACCTGCCTTACCTGGAAGTAGGCCCATACCACACCAATACTGTTGCCGGGCTGGAACTAGCAATGGAATTGCTGCGCCGCAGGAAGAACCCCAACAAGCAGATTTTCATGATAACCGATGGCAAGCCAACCTGCCTTAAGGTGGGCAATAAATACTATAAAAACAGCTTTGGTATAGATAGTAAAATACTCAACCGCACACTTAACCTTGCGGGCCAGCTCCGCCGCTTAAAAATACCAGTTATTACGTTCATGATAGCGCAGGACCCCTACCTACAGGCATTCGTGCGTAACTTTACCGAAGTGAACAATGGCAAAGCGTTCTACTCTTCGCTCGATGGGCTGGGCAGTTTCATTTTTGAAGACTACGAAAGGAATAAGAAGAAGACAGTGAGGTAGCACAGCCTTGAGTTCATAATTGAAGTAATTTTGGCAAAAATGTGTTGGCAATGGATTCCCCATCAATTGTAATTACAGGCCTTTACTGTTATCCTGTCAAGTCTTGCCGGGGCATACCACTCACAACTGCTGTGGTGGTCGAAATGGGTATCAGGTACGACCGGCAATGGATGGTAATTAATGAGCGCAATGTTTTTGTGGCCCAGCGGGGAGATGCCATGCTTGGGGCATCAGGCATAAAAACAATGTGCCTTATAGAAACAGGGCTAACTCCACAGTACCTAACGCTCAGCGCCCCGGGCATGGAGCCACTGCAGCTACCTTTGGGTGGTTATGATGGGGAAGTGAAGCCAGTGCACATCTGGGATGCCGTTTGTGGCTGCATTGACCAGGGGGACGAAGCCGCACATTGGTTAACGGAGTTCCTCTCGCGGGAAATGCCGGGAAGGTACCGCCTGGTGCGGATGCCTGATGATGGCATAAGGGCTACAGAGCTGGGCAATAGTAAGGTTGCATTTGCCGACGCTTACCCTTTCCTTTTAACATCAGAAGAATCTTTAGGCTACCTCAATAGCCACCTTGCAGTGCCGCTTCCCATGAACCGCTTCCGCCCCAATATTGTTATTAAGGGTGGCGGCCCTTTTGCCGAAAACACCATAGGTAAGTTTACAATTAATGGTATTGGTTTTGACGGCGTTAAAAGGGACGGCCGATGCAGTATAACAACGATTGACCAAATGACGGCAGTTGCAGGCGTGGAGCCACTCAGGTCGTTCGCTACGCTGAAGCAAGATGGTAAGTACTTGTTTAGGGAGGGGAACGGAGTTTACTTCGGCATGTACCTCGCCCATTCTGCTACAGGCACTATTTCTCTTGGCGACAGGCTTATATTTAAGTAACGCGATTGCCCGGTTACCCTGAATCCATTTGGTTTTGCGGAGGCAGCAATAGGCCGTGAGCCTACCTCAAATACGGGTTGTACTTCTTCTCTTCGTCAATATGCGTGGCGCCGCCGTGGCCTGATAGAACCTGTGTATTGCCGGGTAGCGTAAACAGTTGTGTTTTAATGCTCTTAATAAGTGTATCAAAGTTGCCGCCGGGCAAATCGGTACGGCCTATGCCGCCAGCAAAAAGTACGTCGCCTGATATAACCCAGTTGCCAGGGGCGTAGTAGAACGAA
>CANBTK010000337.1 GCA_947372365.1 Flavipsychrobacter stenotrophus
AGACAAAGACAGTAAGCGCCCTATAACCGGGGTGTCGATAGAGAATGTATATACCGCCCTGGGCGTAACCACCAACGATGATGGCGGCTTTGTAATTGCAGCCAATAAAGACCAGCTGCTGGAGTTTAGCAAGCCTGGATATAAAACTACCAATGTGCGTATACCCAAGGGCTACGTACCCTCGTATTTTAAAATAATACTGGAACATGGCTTTGTAAAGGTGGAAGACATGATAGCTTCTGATAACCGTTACAACAATAAAAGGGATAGCCTGCGCTACCGCGAATTGTACAAGCACGAGCTTGATTTTGAAAAACTGTCGGCAATTGGCAGCATAGCGCACCCGTTTTCTGCCCTCAGCAAGCGCAACAGGGAAATATGGCGCTTCCAGGCCGATTACGACCAATTTGAGCAGGAAAAATACATTGACAACACTTTTAGCGCAGCAGTTGTTTCCAAATTTACCGGGCTTAGCGGCGACAGCCTGAAGTACTACATGGCCCGCTACAGGCCCAGCTATGAAGAGTTAAGGAATATGAATGACTATTCGTTCTTCACATACATCAAAAAAACAGCCCACTCTTACAGGTACCCTAACAAGCCAAGGGGGGCGCAGTAGTTTTAGTAGGCAGTCAGCAGTAGGCAATTGGCAGTCCTCATGTCTTTAGTTAGCTGTTGGTAACGTAGTTGCGATTGGCTGGTTCGATATCGGGCAAAAGTGGCCACAACAACTTTTGCGACTCTTAAACCTTACACTGAAAATGAGCCTCGCGGCTTAGCGCCTATGCGCGAAATTAATTTCCTTCAAACTCCCAATTAGGCACACCCTGCACGAAAATGAGGCTCATTTACGTATTGACTTATAGATCTTTATAGCGCTCATCAGTGCAATAACAAACAGCACCAGCCCACCCAGGCCCCACACCAGGCTCATGCCCTGCTTTACTGTTGCCAGCATAACTATGGCTATAAGGAAAATAGTAGCCACTTCGTTCCAGATGCGTAATTGGGTAGAGGTGTATTTATAAACGCCCTTGCCCAGTTGCTTAAATATGCTATGCAGTGAAAAATGGTAGGCATAAAGGCCTATTACAAAGCACAGTTTTATTGCCAGCCAGTTATCGGGGTGGTGAAAGCCATTATACAAGTACCACATCCACGGGCCAAAAATAAGCGTGAGCACAGCCGATGGCCATGTAATGCCCAACCAAAGCCTGCGTATCATTATAGCAAATTGGTTGGTAAGGATTGTTTTTTCGGGCTCAGGTTTTTCACTGGCCTCCACCTGGTAAATAAACAGCCTCACGATATAAAACATACCGCTGAACCACGTTACAATAAAAATGATATGCAGTGCCTTTATGTAGAAGTATATGTAGAAGTACATGTTTTAGTATTTAGTGCATAGTAGTTAGTACATAGTGGAAACATGTATTGGTAACTGTTGGCCCACGCAATTGTACTTATCAAATAGCCAAAAGTAGCAAGCTGTTTTAATAACCAACGGCCCTACATTACGCCACCCTCTCCTTTGGGGAAGGCTGGGGTGAGGTTAATTCCTTCTCCGCTTCCAGCCATGCCGGCTGGGTATTCATACACGGGATGAAAGTGTACGATTCGCCACCTGCCTTCATAAAATTCTCTTTTTCCCTTATGGCTACTTCTTCCAGCGTTTCCAGGCAATCGCTTACAAATGACGGGCACACCACCATAAGGTCCTTGATGCCCTCTCCCGGCATTTGCTCCATGCGGGCGGTGGTGGCCGGTGTTAGCCATGCTGACCTTCCCAGCTTTGACTGGAAGGCAATACTATATTTTTCTTTGGGGATGCCCAGCAATTCAGTAACCAGCCTGGTTGTGACAAGGCATTGGTGTTTGTAACAGGTGCTGTGCGCCGGTGAATCAACCTCGCAGCAGTTAGCTACTTTAAGGCAATGGCTCCCGGTTGTGTCGCTTTTATGAATGTGGCGCTCAGGTATGCTATGGTAGCTGAACAGCAAATGTGCGCTGCCATCGCCAAGGTACGGCTTAATGCTTTCTGCCAATGCAGCGATAAAAGCAGGGTGCTTGTAGAAAGGTGGCACCACGCTTATTTTAAAGGGGTACTTCATAGCTTTATGTACCTCCTGCGCCTGTACTACAGCCGTTTCGTAGCTGGACATGGCATAGTGCGGGTACAGGGGCAGCAGCACTACCTCTTCCAGCCCCGGGTGGCTTTTAAACAGGCTATCATAAGCGGCTTGCATACTGGGGTTACCATAGCGCATCGCTATCTCAACGGGCTCCGCCATCGTTTTCGACAGTGCTTCCCTTACCTGGCGGGTAATGTTTACCAGCGGCGAACCGTCTTTTGTCCATACCTGGGCATAGGCTTCGGCCGACTTAGATGCCCTAAAGGGGGTAATGATGCCCTTTACCAAAATAGTACGCCACAGGAATGGAGTATCTATTACCCTGCCATCCATTAAAAACTCATTCAGGTATTTCCTTACATCGCTTACGCTGGTAGAATCCGGCGAACCCAGGTTCATCAGTATTATCCCTCTCTTTATTGGCTGTTGCATTGTTTCAGGTTGTTAATTGCCATACGCTTTAACGTGCAGGCTAACTTTAATGCGTGTTTAATCCCGCAAAGTTTACTTCAAAATTTCCAGATGCAAAGAAACGCAAACAAAATAACGGGTGATTTACGTCACCCATTAAAATGACTGAGCCGTGACACACAAATTAGCGAACAAAATGGCATCACAACTACCTTTGCCGCAGGATTTTGTTTAGAGTAATGCACAAAAAAACACAACATTTTCAGAGCTTTTGGGTAGTTGGCATCAACTACAAAAAAACAGATGCCTGTGTGCGTGGCCTGTTTGCTGTGAACCCTGGCCAATATGACTACCTGCTTTCTATAGCCCCCGATTACGGGCTTAATGAATTCTTCATAGTATCTACCTGCAACAGGACTGAAGTATATGGTGTTGCAGACAATGCCCAGCAGCTTATTGATTTGTTGTGCAATGTAACTACCGGCGATGCAGCTACTTTCACGAGTATGGCTTACATTAAAAATGGCGCAAGTGCAATAGGGCACCTATACCATGTTGCCGCCGGACTGGACTCACAGATACTGGGCGACTATGAAATACTGGGGCAGATAAAAAGCGCCGTAAAACAATCAAAAAGCAAAGGCTTTATTGGTGCATTTACAGAACGCCTGGTCAATAGCGTACTGCAATCTTCAAAATCAGTAAAAACCAATACAGAGTTAAGCGGGGGCACCGTGTCGGTATCGTTTGCCGCTATACAGTATATAAAACAAAATACCGCTTCAGTTAAAGACAAAAAAATAGTACTTGTAGGCATGGGTAAAATAGGGAAGAGTACCTGCCGCAACCTGGTGCACTACCTGGATACCCGCAATATAACCCTCATTAACAGGACCGAGGAAACCGCAGTGGCACTGGCTGAAGAACTGGGGCTACAATCGGTTGCTATCGCAAACTTAAGTGAGGAAGTTGCCGCAGCAGATATTATCATAGTATCTACCAATGCACCAGAGCCTATAATCTTAAAAAGCCACCTCGCAGGCAATGGCAACAAACTGGTTATAGACCTTTCGGTGCCATGCAATGTAGCCCATGATGCTACCTCGCTGAATGGCGTTACGGTTGTGAACGTGGATACACTGTCTAAAATAAATGACGAAACGCTGGAAATGCGCAAAACGCAGGTACCGCAAGCCATTGAAATTATAAACCATCATATTGCAGAGCTCAGGGAATGGTATGATATGCGCAGGCACGTACCTATACTTAAAGAAGTAAAAGAAAAGCTATCCTGCATGCATATTGATGCTTCTTTGCTCAATAGCGTACACGCGCAGCCTAACCCTGTAAATAAGGAACAAACCATACAAAGCGTTATTAATGTGCTGGCCACAAAAATGCGTAAAAACAATACCGCCGGCTGCAACTACATTGAAGCCATTAATGATTTTATAGCACACCATGTATAAAGTACTGAGGAT
>CANBTK010000338.1 GCA_947372365.1 Flavipsychrobacter stenotrophus
GTATCACAGGTATTTCAGTAACTTTACAGATAACTTTGTTTTATGACCATAGAAGCTGTCAAGGCTCAGTTGCATGAATATATTGAGCATGCAGAGAAAAACAAAATAATGGCAATTTATACATTGCTAGAGCAAGAGGTTGTGCTGAATGACGTTGCATATGATAATGAAACTATTGATATGCTGGAAGCTAGGTTCAACGATATGGTAAGCGGTAAAGATAAAACGGTTACTTTAGAGCAAACAATTGATAATATCCGGCAATCCCGTAAGCAATATGGCGTTTGAGCTGGTTTTTAGTATTCGTGCTGAAGAGGACGCAATACAAGCGATTTATTATTACGATCAAATAAGCCCTAATCTTGGTGACCGTTTTTTCATTGAATTGTTGGAGGCTTACCAAAAAATATCGGAAACTCCACAATACTATTCCTTCGTTTCTATTGTAAGAAAAACTAAAATAAGAGATATAAAGTTGCCGTCCTTCCCCTACGTGGTGATTTTTAAAGTTGTTAAAAACTCAGTTTACGTTATTGCGGTGAAAAATACCCACTTGAAACCGTTTATTTCATAGTAAATATTGCATGCATATTTTCGATATTCCCTCCACACTTACGGCTCCCCGCTTATTGCTTACGGCCATAAGATTTTTGCATCACGAATATATTTAGTAGCTTTATGCTTTAAAATAGCAAATTTATTTTAGTATATGAAGCGATTATTACTATCCTTATTGGTTATTACCCTGCTTGTAAGCGCATGTACAAAAACACCTACCCCACTAGGCAGGGATGGCATGCTGCGCACTGGCAAGTGGAAAATATCATCCAGTATGGTGACCCTGAAATTACCTAATGGTAAGGCAACCACTATGGATTACGGTCCGTACAGGTACGATTGCGTTAAAGACAATTACCTTAAATTCGATTCGCTGAACAGGGGCTCTTTGCTGAATGGTGGCGTGTCTTGCTCTGCGGGCGATGCTGATTCTATTGGCTTTATATGGGTACTTAAGAACAATGGCAACAACGTGGATATCCTTAACTGTTATACCCTGGTTGACTCCATTGCCCAAACTGTGGTACTTGACGGCACAACCGGCAAGTACACGCCGCATTACGATGCTGCTCCATCTTACATTTCCAATTTATACAATGCAGCAATTTCTAATTTCAGCCAGAGTTCTTTCGTGCTGGAATATGATTTGCTGGGCCGTTACCCTGATACCACCGCTGCAAAAGGCGGCTCAGAAACTGCGCCTATGATACTTGCCGATACATTCCATTTCCATATTACGTATTCTAACTTTTAAAGCCGGTAATTAATGCATTCAGCCACCGGATTCATTCCGGTGGTTTTTTCATAGCACTTCATTCGTACCTTAGCAAATATTTATAGTACAAAACATGATACAAATTACATTACCCGATGGCGCCGTTCGCGAATACAACGAAGGGGTTACAGCGTCGGAAGTAGCAAAGTCAATAAGCGAAGGCCTGGCACGCAAAGTGCTTGCAGCCGAAGTGAACGGGGAAGTGTGGGACAGTTCCCGCCCTATTAACAGCAACGCATCTTTAAAGTTGTTGCTGTGGGATGATAAGAATGCTAAAACGACGTTCTGGCACTCTTCTGCACACCTTATGGCTGAAGCCCTTGAGGCATTATACCCCGGCGTAAAGCTGGGCATAGGCCCGGCTATTGAAACCGGTTTCTACTATGATATTGACCTTGGCGACCGTGCAATAGTTGAAGAAGACCTGGCTAAGATAGAAGCCAAAATGAAGGAGCTGGCTAAGAATAACTCTGTTTACGAAAGGAAGGATGTTTCTAAAGCCGATGCTATCGCTTATTTCACCGAAAAGGGCGACCAGTACAAGCTGGAGCTGATTGACGGCCTGGACGATGGCAGCATTACCTTCTACACACAGGGCGGCTTTACCGACCTTTGCCGTGGCCCGCACATACCTAATACAGGCGTTATTAAAGCTGTAAAGCTTACCAATATTGCAGGGGCTTACTGGCGTGGCAACGAAAAGAATAAAATGCTTACCCGTATTTACGGAGTAACCTACCCTAACCAGAAAGAGCTGGACGAATACCTTACTTTGTTGGAAGAGGCTAAGAAAAGGGACCACCGTAAACTGGGTAAGGAACTGGAGCTTTTCACTTTCTCCGAGAAAGTAGGCAGTGGCCTCCCGTTGTGGCTGCCTAAGGGCGCAATGCTGCGCGAAAGGCTGCAGCAGTTTTTACAGAAAGCACAGATAGAAACTGGGTATTTACCAGTTATTACTCCGCATATTGGCAGCAAGCAATTGTATGTAACATCGGGCCACTGGGAAAAGTATGGCAAGGATAGTTTCAGGCCTATCACTACGCCGCAGGAAGGTGAAGAGTTCATGCTGAAGCCGATGAACTGCCCGCACCATTGCGAAATTTACAAATCATCACCACGTTCTTACAAAGACTTACCATTAAGGCTTGCTGAATTTGGTACTGTTTACCGTTATGAGCAGAGCGGCGAGTTACACGGGCTTACCCGTGTGCGCGGCTTTACTCAGGATGATGCCCACCTTTTCTGCAAGCCTGACCAGGTACTTACAGAATTTAAAAAGGTTATTGACCTCGTTTTATATGTGTTTGAGTCGCTCGGCTTTAGCGAGTATACTGCACAGGTATCGCTTCGCGACCAGGAAGACCGCAGCAAGTACATAGGCAGCGAAGAAAACTGGGAAATTGCAGAGCAGGCTATTATTACTGCAGCTAACGAGAAAGGGCTTAAAACAGTTATAGAATATGGCGAAGCTGCATTCTATGGCCCTAAGCTTGACTTTATGGTGCGTGATGCACTGGGCCGTAAATGGCAGCTGGGCACTATACAAGTAGATTATAACCTGCCTGAGCGTTTCGAATTGGAATATGTAGATAGCGACAATACCCGCAAACGCCCGGTAATGATACACAGGGCACCATTCGGCTCTATGGAGCGCTTTATAGCGGTATTGATTGAAAACTGCGCAGGCAACTTCCCGTTATGGTTGGCGCCGCTGCAGGTTAAGGTATTGCCTATAAGCGACAAGTATAACGAATACGCTGAGCACGTTATTAGCGAGCTGAAGAAATATGACGTACGGGCTGAGATAGACGACAGGAGCGAAAAAATAGGCCGCAAAATACGCGATACCGAAATAATGAAGGTGCCTTACATGCTTATTGTAGGCGAAAAAGAAGCCGCCGATGGCATGGTTTCGGTGCGCAAGCACAGCGAAGGCGATAAAGGCGCACTGACTATTGAAGGATTTGCGCTGGAAGTACAAAACGTTGTAAGAGAGCAGATTAAAGGCAAAACAAGGCCTGCAATTGTAGCATAAAAAAATTAATAAAAAAAGAAGTGTAATTGACGCACAAATATTTTATTTTTGCCATAAAATTTTAATAAACTTAATGCAGAAAAGACCAAAAGGTAAACCATTTTTCAGGCCCAGGCTACCGCAAAATGAACATCGTTTAAACAGTGAAATTACCGCACCCCAGGTTCGTGTGATTGGTGATGATATAGAACCGGGGATATACCCGATAGCAGATGCCATTAAAATGGCAATTGCACAGGAAGTAGACCTTGTGGAAATATCGCCCAATGCCGTGCCGCCGGTGTGTAAGCTTATTGACTACAAAAAATTCCTTTACGAAAAGAAGAAAAAGGATAAGGAGCAAAAAGCGAAGGCTAAGCAAAGCGAAGTAAAAGAAATACGCTTTACGCCTAATACTGATGACCATGACTTTGATTTTAAAGCCAAGCATGCAGAAAAATTCCTGCAGGATGGCAACAAAGTAAAATGCTACGTGCAGTTTAAAGGCCGTGCTATCATGTTCCAGGAAAGGGGTGAACTGTTATTGCTGAAGTTTGCCGAAAGGCTGGCTGAGCATGGCGGGCTGGAGTCAATGCCTAAATGGAAGGCCGCCGTATGCTGGCTATCTTCTCACCGAAGAAGAAAGGCAAAGTGTAATAACTATTAACTGAT
>CANBTK010000339.1 GCA_947372365.1 Flavipsychrobacter stenotrophus
CAAAGCATTTTAAAATGTTTTGTGGATATATTAATTTATTTTCGGGAACTACATTACTTTACAGGTATGCGGAGGCTAGGGTATATCATTTTAGTGCTTTTGGGGTTGCCCGCTGCCTGCCGGGGGCAGTTGCCGGGCTGTTTTATGCCCGATAGCGCCAATGGGCTGGCAATGGTTGCTGATAAGTCGCTGGATGGTTATAAGGGCTTTATAGTAGGCGAATTTCATGATGTGGCTATTGTGCCGGCTGTAAAGCTGGCACTCATAAAATACCTGCACGAAAACCGGGCTGTTAATGACGTATTTATGGAAATAGGGTACAGCGCAGCCTGGCTGTATAATCGTTACCTGGCCACCGGCGATACTACCTTTATTACACAGCCTTCGCTGGTTTATAACAGCACAGCGGAGGGCAAGGCCTTCTGGCGGCACTTGTATGCCTATAACAGGGCAACGGGTGGGCACATAGCCATACACGGCATTGATTTTGAACGGATGGAGTTTGTTAAAGCTATGAGGCTGCTGGAGCCACCGGGTGTGCCTAAGCCCGATTATATAGCCAACAGCCTGCGTTATATAGATACCCTAAGCCTGCCAGTGGTTAACTCGCCTGAATTGGCCAATACCTACAATCGCATAAAACGGAGTGCATATATGAATATTGGCACTTTCAGCAGGTATTATGGCGATAATTTTAATACGGTTAGTGATGTGCTCTACAACAAGTGTACCTATGAGGAGTACCACGAACGCGATAAGGCTATGTATAACAATGCCATTTGGCAGATGCGGGCCCAAGGCATCAGTACGTTTGTGTTGTTTACAGGCAAAAAGCATTGCGATAGAAGCAACAAGTATTCGCTGAGCAGCAGGCTGATGAAAAACAGGCGCTTAAAGGGGCAGGTTGCTGATATTGTGATGGTTGCAGAGGGCGTAAATGGCGGTAGCATGCCGCAAACCGCCCCGGGCTACATAAACGGCAGCCTGTATATGGGCACTGCCTTTACCGATAGCCTGCCGGGCGGTTGCAATGCCAGGTTATTGCCCGCTGCAAGTGGCCCTGATACAACTCTTTCGGTTTTTCCCACCTACTTATTGCTTTTGAAGCGGTAGATTGATGGCTTTTGTCATATTTTTAATATTAAATTTAAATGAATAAAGCTAACTATATATGTGATATACTTATTATATTTGCAATTTTACATAGCAGTCGACACCCTGAAAACCCTGTAAACACTGTGTTTATCAATAAGATACACTCACCTGTACCTAAAAAATAAATGTAGTGCCACCTATTTTCAGGTCATTTTTTAACTGTTAAAGAAAAGTTAAAGGCGCATTTTTTTTCCTTTTTAATGCAACAATTCCATAAGTTTGGAACAGCAATTAAAAGTTAATGTTTTCGTAACATTCATGTTGTTAGTAGGTAATAAGGCCTAAATAAGTGAGTAAAAAGAAGGTGAAAAGCCGCAATGGTGGCTGTTTTTAAGAAAGAAAATTAATAATTCGGTTACATAAAAGAAGTAAAGATTTTTAACAACCCGTTTTTTTTCGAAACCACCGGTATTATTTGTTGAAAAACCGCATATAGCGGGCGTTTCAGGCGATTTTGCCAAAAGAGTACCTGTTGAAAAGTACCCCTATCATTAAGTGCCCTGCAATACGAACCCTCGCAATTGCCTGGTAAATAGAGTAAAATCACCAATCACCTCTCTGGTTACTATGAAAACGTAGTCATCCTTTCCCTATGGGGCGAGGGTGAATTGTCAGTTTATTTCAAAATAGCTTAACCAATTCCTAAATATAAATTTTAACTAGTAAACATTGTGTGTATGAAGAAGATTTATCTATTTCTTGTGCTATGCTGCCTGAACCTTGCAGCCTTTGGTACTGTTGTTACGGTCTATTCGACGGGCTCGTCGGGAACCGGGAACACGGGTATGGTGTCGGGGACAGCGGTCCTGAATGCGGCGAATTCAATAACCCGGTCTACCGGTAACATCGCCGTCACACACAACCGAAGTACATCTACAGTTACCAGCGGGGCCTCAACGGGCTTTTCGGCCAAGGGCTATGCTGTGTTTGACCTTACCTCAATACCGCGAGGGTCGACGGTAACCGCCGTTACATACGGCTGGTACGTTTCCGCTTATACTGCAGGTACTGCTTCAGGTTTCTATCAAACTTACGGGTTTGCCGGGGACCTTTCTAAGTATACCAACGCACAGTCGCTGTTCACCAATATGGTGAGGTCAGATAGTGTGTCTAACAGTACAAAGAACCTTTTAGGTATTACCGCTGCCGCTACTGGCTACGGTACTGCTACCGGCAACTTTACCCAGTCGCTGGCGGTTAGGTTCTTTAACGAAAATATAGGCAGCAAGGTTACTATTTGTATGAGCCATGTGTCAATTACTACAGTTGCTACAGTAAAGCAATACACCATAACTGGTGAAACTGGTAACACTACATCAACCACTACAGCCAGCCATGCGCCATACCTTACGGTTACCTACACTGCGCCATCGGCTTGTTCAGGTTCGCCAACGGCGGGTGCCGCAGCTGCCAGCACTCATGCAGGTACCTCTACTACCGGTATTACACTTGATATAACAGGTGCATCAGCAACTGCAAACCTCACCTATCAGTGGCAATCTTCTACTACCAGCGCAACTGCTGGTTTTTCTAATATATCTGGCGCTACCACGCGTAACTATTCGTTCACAGGTGTTTCGGCAAAGACTTATTACCAATGCATAGTCACCTGTGGCGGTAACTCGGCTACTTCTTCAGTTGACTCTATTGCTACAATAGCAGCTGCTTCCTGCGCTCCTTATTTCTATTACAATTATTATGTAAACTATGCAAGCTCATCACCAACAAACATTTCCGGCTATACTTCATTCGCCCCGGTAGTACTGGCTGGCGACGTAGGTACATTAAGGGATTCTTCATTTGGTACCGTAACAGGTTACACCGACAGGACATCCGACAGGAGCCTGCAGGATGTTACCCTGTATAAGACATACGCACATACCATGACCTTCAGGCCAGGCTCTTTTGGTAGCATGGTTTCTCAGATATGGATTGACTATAATAATGACGGTACTTTCCAGAACTCTGAAACTGTAGGCGGTGGCGGTATCACTGCAAACGCTGCTTCTAACATCACACTTTCAGGCATACCTGGCACTGTTGCTACAGGTTACTACAGGATGAGGGTGGTACTGGGTTACTCTTCTTACCAGACTTATCCATTCAACGTTGCCTGCCCTACAGGTATCACTACTTACAATTTCTACTATGGCGAAGCCAGGGACTACCTGGTTAAGGTAATAGACCCGCCGCCATCCGCTAGCGCATCACCAACTTCTTTGGCTTTCAGCCCTACTACAACAGGCACTACTTCAGCGCCGCTGGTTACCGTGGTTAACGGGGCGTTCCTGTTGCCTACTACCGGTACTTTAACTGTTACTGCACCATCTAACTTTACAGTTTGCAGCACAGCAGGGGGTACTTATGCAACTTCTTATACTATCAGCTATTCATCAGCTACGGTATCAGCAGCCAGCGTATATGTCAAGTTCTCACCATCGGCTATAACTACTTATACAGGTAACGTAACAATAGCGGGTGGCGGTGCCACCACAGTTAACGTAGCGGTATCGGGTAATGGTGCGGCCGCATGTTCGGCTACGCCTTCAGCAGGTTCTGCTGCATCTACGCCTACTACGGGCCACTCAGGTACTGCATTTGCGCTGTCGCTTTCGGGTGCTACGTCTGCAGGTGGGCTTACTTACCAGTGGGAATCATCGCCTGATAATACCACATGGACTGCTATAGCAGGAGCTACTACTGCCACCTATAGCTACAGCGGCATTTATGCCAATACCTATGTGCATTGCATAGTGGGCTGCCCTACCTATGGGTCTGCTACATCGGCTTCACAATTGCTTACGTTTGCGCTGGGCACTGCAAGCTGTACCCCAAGTGTCGCCACAGGCCCTACC
>CANBTK010000340.1 GCA_947372365.1 Flavipsychrobacter stenotrophus
ACAAAATCTATTTCAATCTCGAGGTCATTGTTTTCTTTTTCAAATGCTCCGCAAAATAAATGTGGATCGTCAGGCACTCTAACTCCTTTTGCTACTAAAGGATAATTATATATGGTATCAATCTCTTCTTCAGAGGCAAACGCCACCGCCTCTAAAATATTACTCTTACCACATCCATTCTCACCAATAAATAAATTAACCCTACCCAGGTCAAGGGTAAGGTCAACAATTGATTTAAAGTTCTTAATGTGAAGCTGGCTAATCATACAATAACAAATGTAAAGCTATTTCGGAACGTTTTAAGCAAAAAAAGCAAGCAGATGTTATCTGCCTGCTATTGGAAATTTTTACTTTTTATTTTTGAGTTTTTACTTTTTAAGCTACTGCTTCACTTTTCTTAATGAAGTTTTTCACCCATTCAGTAGTGATAGATTTTGGGCGCTCAATTGGGAAGCCCAAAGCCCTATCCCAGCAAAGGCTGGCTAATACGCCTAATGCACGGGAAACACCGAACAACACGGTATAGAAATCTTCTTCTATCAAACCATAGTGTTTCAGCAATGAACCAGAATGCGCATCAACGTTAGGCCATGGGTTCTTGATCTTACCAAGGCTTTCCAGAATTGGAGGCGCTACTTCATATACATTCCAAACAGTTTTTACTGTAGGGTCATCCGGGCAATGCTTTTTAGCAAATTCCATCTGAGCAGTAAAACGAGGGTCGGTCTTGCGCAATACTGCGTGGCCATAACCAGGAACTACTTTACCTGAATTCAATGTTTTATGTATGTAGTCAGCAATCTGTTCTTTAGTTGGCTCTTCTGAGTTCAGCTCTTTACACATTTCTTCTATCCAGCGAATTACTTCCTGGTTAGCAAGGCCATGTAAAGGGCCAGCAAGGCCTGTCATACCAGCAGCAAACGAAAGGTATGGGTCGCTTAATGCAGAGCCTACAAGGTGTGTAGCATGTGCAGAAACGTTACCACCTTCGTGGTCAGCATGGATAACAAGGTACAGGCGCATCAGTTCTTTGAAGCTTTCTTCTTCATAACCCATCATGTGGGCGAAGTTTGCGCTCCAGTCCAGCATGCCATCGGGGTGAATGTGCTCGCCGTTCTTATACTTCCTGCGGTAGATATAGGCAGCAATACGAGGCAGGCGTGCAATAAGGGTCATTGAGTCTTCGTAAACATAAGACCAATATTCCTTTTTGTTCATGCCTTCTTCGTAAGCCTTTGTAAATTTCGATTCAGTTTGCAAAGCCAAAACCGCAGCTGTAAACACGGTCATTGGGTGTGCTGATATTGGGAATGCCTCAATAACATCGAACACATGGTTAGGTACATGCGAACGGCGTGCCCATGTAGATGATATGTGCTCTACATTTTCCTGCGATGGTACTTCGCCGGTAAGCATCAGGTAAAATAAACCTTCAGGCAATGGCTCGTTGCCACCTTCTGCCTTTGGCAGTTTTTCGCGCAACTCAGGTATTGAAAACCCACGGAAGCGGATACCCTCGTTAGCATCAAGCAAAGAAGTTTCGGTAACAAGGCCGGTAATGCCGCGCATACCCTGGTAAACCTGGGCAAGGGTTACATCTTCAACCTTCTTGTTGCCATGTTCTTCTAAAATACTTTTTATCTCTTTATTCTGTGCATCTGCCTTTTCTTTAAAAAGGTCTTTTACATATCCCATATAAAAATTAATTATTTATTGTGACAGGAAACCTAAAAATTTGCTCAAAGGTAATACAAACACAATAATTCAATGTGAATAAAACATGAAAAATGGCCCGTTTTTCAAATTTGTTTGCTATTTGTTTATAGAGAAAGCCAATAAAAAAACCGCATTCGGCTGAATGCGGTTTTTTGTATATAAGTTGATTGTTGCTTAAGCTAATTTTTCAACCTGGCTGTAGTTCAGTTCTACCGGAGTAGCACGGCCAAATATCTTCACAACTACCTTCAGTTTCTTCTTCTCTTCGTTTACTTCTTCTACAGTACCATTGAAGTCGTTGAATGGGCCATCAATAATCTTAACTGTTTCGCCCATAATGTATGGCTCAGCGTAGATAATGCCCTGTTCGCTAACTTCATCCATTTTACCGAACATCTTATTCACTTCGGTTTTACGCAAAGCGGTAGGGTTGTCACGGCCTAAGAAATGTATAACGTTGGTTACATTCTTAATGGTTTGTACAATATCATCGGTCAGTTTACCGTCAATAGCTTCAAGTAAAATGTAACCCGGGAACAAAGTTTTTTCGCGAAGTACTTTTTTACCGTTAACTACTTTGAATATCTTTTCGATAGGGCAAAGGATCTGCACTACTGATTTAGACCAGTTATTTATTTTAACCTCGCGGTCAATATATTCTTTAATCTTGCGCTCTTTACCGCTTACTACACGTATAACATACCACTTTGTGTCCTGTACAGGGGCAACTTCTTGTGGCAATGCTTCAGGTGCTGGTATAAGGTCCCGGTTATCTACTACTTCGTCCATTATTATTATACTTTACTTGCCTAATATGCCATAAATAAAAGTAAGGACTGCTTTTGCAGCAAAGTCCATGCCCCAAACAGATGCTGTAACTAAAGCTAACGCTACAAGTACAATTACTGTAGTTTGCTGAAGTTCATCCCATGAAGGCCAACTTACTTTATGCAGTAACTCGTCATAAGCTTCCTGTATGTAATTACCTATCTTACTCATTTTTGTAATTTTTAGCGTTAAAAACGATAACCGGATAACCTTTTAAAGAGCTATCCCTTTACAAGATTAACCAGTTAACAAAAAACTCAGCACGGGCACGCGGATTCGAACCACGATCGAAGGTTTTGGAGACCTCTATTCTACCATTGAACTATGCCCGTATTTAAACAGGTGGCAAACATTGCAAAACACTGGCTGCCAGCTACTTTCTACGTACTAAAACTAAAAAGCCAAAAAGATGAAACCCTTTTGACTTTTTCAGAACGGATGGCAAAGATAGAAAAAACTTTTTAAAAAGTACGCACAATTTTATTTTAGTCGTAAGCCATAAGTTGAGAGTCACAAGTCATAAGTCGTAAGCCTTGCATAACCAATGGATGAGTTTTGTTTTTCGGGCTCACCAATTTTGCATTCAAAATGAGCATGTATCATCTCGCACCCATAAGTGGCTATTTTAAAATTATTGCTTAATTATAAATTTGGCTTGGGTGTAAAATATTGTTTAATACTTTTGCTGTATATCTACAAACACATGAAATTAGTTAAGTATTCATTGCGCATAGCCCTTGCGGCGGTGCTGCTATCTACAAGTGCACCCGGACTCACCTGGGCGCAGGATTTAAAAGCCAAATTGCCTCAGGACCCCAAGGTGGTTACCGGGAAGCTGGCAAACGGGTTAACCTACTATATCCGCACCAATAAAAAGCCCACCAACAAGGTAGAGCTGCGCCTGGCAGTAAAGGCAGGTGCTATACTGGAAACCAACGAACAGCTGGGCCTTGCCCACTTCATGGAGCACATGAATTTTAACGGCACCAAGAATTTCCAGAAGAATGACCTGGTGAGTTACCTTCAGTCTATAGGTGTTCAGTTTGGCGCTGACTTAAATGCTTATACTGCTTTTGACCAGACAGTTTATATACTGCCAATACCGACCGATAAGCCCGGCAACCTTGAAAAAGGTTTCCAGATTATAGAGGACTGGTCGCACAATGCATTGCTTACTGACAAGGATATTGACGAAGAGCGCGGCGTAGTGCTGGAAGAAAGCCGCCTGGGCAAGGGTGCCGATGACAGGATGCTGAAGAAATACTTCCCTAAGCTGGCTGAAGGCTCACTTTATGCAGAGCGCCTGCCAATAGGCAAGGACGAAATATTGAAGCACTTTACTTACGATAAAGTACGCAGTTTCTATAAAGACTGGTACCGCCCTGACTTGCAGGCGGTGATGGTTGTAGGCGACATTGATGCCGCAACTGCCCTGAAAATGATTAAGCAGCATTTTGAGGGG
>CANBTK010000341.1 GCA_947372365.1 Flavipsychrobacter stenotrophus
TGTTAATTGGTTTAATCGCTTTGTAAGTACTGGCGAATACCTGCAGGAGCCAAGGTCGGAAAAATCAGTTGCAGTTGTAATTACATCCCAATTATGGACCATGTGCGCTTTTCCGAGTTGCAGTCCTGTTTTACACCATCCTATGACCACACCTACGGGCAAGTCTTGAATGGATTGTGGCGCAACAATTTTTCGGTCGGTATAGATGTCAGATTGAATAAGTATTGATGAGCTCAACTGCATTTCAGGTCTTACAATATTGACAGTTGTCCCCATGCCTTGCGCTAGAGGCTCATTGGCAATGTTGCAGGCAGCCTGAAAGGTTACCGGTATTTTCGCGAAGTATGACTTATCACCTCTTTCATACCACGTAACAAGCTTTCTGTTCTCGCCAACTGTTCCGGTGAATAGCGCCCAACTGTTGAAACCGTTAAGCAGTGCTAGGCCTCTTTTATTGATGTAAAGTTTGCAGCTGCCATTTATAATTAGGCGACCTAGACCTAGAAAGTAACAAGTACGAATAAGCAGTCCAATAGCTTTAGATTTGTAGCTTCCCTCATGATAAAATTTAAGAAATGTCGCCTTCTTACTACTACTTGACCATATCCACCTCAATGTGCCGTCTGTATTGCTTATGAAATCACATGGCATTTCATTGCAATGTTCTTCGGTAGGGTGCAAAGACAGTTGTATCTCTATTGCTTCTAGTCCACTATTTATAAGGCTTAGATCTTCGAATGAAATTTTGTTACTCATGCCAGACACTATGCGAATGCTGTGCCATTTTCACTAAAATACTGAAAGCCGCTACTACAGCGGCTTTCAATAGTTAACATAATTATAAACAAATCTCTATTGGGGATTATTTTCCAAAAAATGGAAAAAAACTATTATCCAGTTGACATGTCTTTTCTGGTCCTGATAAGATGGTTTCGCTGTTTCGGATTCAGACGGGTATTGATGCTGATACAGATATAGAAGATGAGTATCTGGTAAAACAGAATGCCGTAATTCGTTTCACCAAAAATACCGAATTCAGTAAATGAGTTTATAAGAACGGGGATGATGATACCGATTAGCATTAATCTTTTCTCTTTTTCCTGCGTCTTGAAAAACCCCCTGAATGTCATGGCTACCTGAATTAATACCAATGTAATTCCAATAAAACCCAGATTCATAAGCACCTGCATAAAGGTGTTGTGGGTCATGTGGCCGGCATATGTATGTACACTTTCAAATTTATCCTTATAATCAATTCGCATAAAGCCAAAGCCCAAAAGTATCTCCCTGGGAAGTCCTTCTGTAATAAGGGCTTTCCAGAAAGGCAATCTGCCGGTCATACTTAATACTTCATCCAATCCACCCTCTTTGATCATCATCTTGGTAACCGCAAGTGGCACTGCCAATATTGCACCTGCATACATCGTCAGTTTCAATTTTTTATTACTCCCCTGGCGAATATGAAAAAAGGCAATTAGCAGGCAACCAATAGTTGACGATCGCGAACCCGTCATTATTACTACATACAGCAGGGCACATATTTTCAATATTGGCCAAAATTTATTTCCTTTTCTGTACAAATCAAATATGAAACAGGAGATTCCAACGCCTCCGAGCATGCCTAGTTCATTTGGGTTCATTATGTAGCCGCCCAACCTCGCCTCCTCTCCCCCATGCGTCAGCCGGTAGAATTGGTCAGGCGCGGCAAACATACCAACAATGAAAATGCTCATTATTATCATAATGCCGTTACCGAGAATATTTGACAATCGGACATCAGCTTCGGGGAAATAGTGATCCAACAAGACGAAGCAACTGATAAAATAATAAGCAAAAATAAGGCTCTCAAAATCCATGAACCATTGCAAAGCACTATATCCGATATCCGTACTCCATAGAAAACTAACTAAGCCTAAAAGCAAGTAACCGACATAAAGTAAGATACTCAGTTCATTTGTCCACTTAAATGAGCCTACAGCTCCTTGTTTTATTATTCTCTTGTAAACAAAGTAGACCGCAATGGTCATGAAAACCCGTGAAAACACTTTTATTACCCGTGTCACATTTATGTTCTCGCTCCAGGTGAAAAAGCCACCCAGTTTTATAAAAAATACAGCAAACAATAAAAAGTAGATAAGCCTGTAAAATCGGGCATTATCTGTTATCCTTCCTTTATTCATTGCAGTGTTTTTGCATATAATGACCTGTACGATTCCATTAAGAAACTCCAGTTAAAATCTTCCCTTATCATCTTTTTTGCATTACTTCTCAAAAGGCTTGATTTATCTTCATTAACAATTGCATGATGAATTTTCAATAAACCTTCATAAACTAAGTTAGGGGTTGTTTCCTCAATTACAATGCCGGCATCGTATTTTTCAATTGCTTTTCCGGTATTTGTTGCCCGGGTTACAAGACAGGGTATACCCAAAGACGCCGCTTCAAGTACCGATGCCGGTAAGCCCTCGTTTCTACTGGGATGTGCAAAAACATTACATTGGTCAAGTAACATTTCTTTATCAAAACCATATTTAGCACCATGTAATACTACCTTGCCGGAAATACCCAGTTTATTTATCATTTCTTTTAGCTTGGCAAGTTCGGACCCACTACCTATTATCCAAAGTTCGCTATCTGGCTTATCTTTTTGAAAGAGTTTAAAGCCTTCCAGAAGTGCATCAAGCCCTTTTGTTATAATATCTATTCTTCCACAGAAGCCAACAATAAATGGCTTATAGGTATCTAAAATAATTTCAGCTCTAACATTTGGTGCAAACCCATAAGGAATAATTTGAACCGGAGTTTTTATGCGCCATTTTTTTAATCCGCAAATCTCACTTTCACCCAATACATGAATGGCACTTGCTTTTTTTAACATTTTAGCTTCGAACAACCGCCTGTAAATTGCTTTAACGTGTTTGTTTCTATTGGTAGCAACAGTGTTATAAGCACCGTGCGGAGTAAAAACATAAGGAATATTGTTATCGTAGAGAAATCGGCTTAAAACAAATAGTTGCGGAATGAATCCCCCATGCAGGTGATATACCGTGCCAAAATCTTTCTTCAGAATAGCTGCTTCCATTTCTGAACTAATGCTAAACGGGAATTTTGCTTTCAAGAATAACTTCGTTTCGTAATTTCTATACGGGTAGTTGTGCTCAAGGTCTTCCGTTATTCCCCATACAGATACGTTGAATCCGGCAATAACCTGCTGACTGGCCAACTCATTAACCACTTTATTTACCCCATTCATCCTTTCCGGGTTTGCTTTGCCAAGCACCACGTGAATTATTTCCATATAATTTTGAATTTGTTTTGGAGAATGCTCATCCAAAAAATAAATAATAGCGCTTGCGAAAAGAAAAGCCCTGCCAGAACGCCCCAGATGCCCCATTGATGAATGAAAAAATAGGCTGTGCAGAAGCTAAAAATGGAGTTCATTACATAACCGCTAAAGAAAACCTTGCTCAGTTTCAATGACCTTAGAGCAATGCGAATTGGATATGATACAATAACAAGAACGTACACCCCACACATACCATATATCACTGTGAGTAACTCGTTCGTATGCTCGGTTTTAGTGAGGTGAAGCATCTGCTTTGCTGCAATGGCTATAAGGACTAATCCAGAACCCATGAAAAGCAACATTTTTCTTTGGATCTTTTTTAAATAGGCTATTGTAAGGTGGGGATGGCTGGAAAGTTCTCCTGCCTTGGGTAACACATAATTTTCTACAGCTTGTAGCAATACGTTTATCAGGCCAAAAATGTATTGTCCCAATCTCAATACTCCAAGTATTACCGGCCCTAACCAAACACCCGCTGTAACTATATAAAAATTACCAGAAAACCATTGTACTAGTGAGGAACCGGTCATCCAAAGTGCCTCTGAACCATGATGGCTAAAAACAAGTTTTACATTTGTCAAACTACCGGTTGGCCTCAACCAAATGAGGGATAAGACAATGGCTGGTATGAAAGTTAATCCACAAACCCAC
>CANBTK010000342.1 GCA_947372365.1 Flavipsychrobacter stenotrophus
TCTGATAAAAATAGCTTACATATGGCAAGAAGCAACATTGGCAATGCTTTTAGCCGCCCCATTTGGAACAGGCTGCTTTATTGGTTGATTTAATCCCGTCTCAATTCCTTTATTTCGTAATTGTTTATTGTTTTAAAGGACTCAATGAGGGCTTGCGCCGTTCTTTTTCTGGCGAAAAAGAAAGGAGCAAAGAAAAACGCCACTCCTTTTAGCTATCGCTCCGCGGCTAAAAGAAGCTCTGCAGCGTTTTTTGTTGAAGCTTGTTACTCAATAGGTCCGCTTTCGCGGCGGTAGTAATTAGTTTCTAAGCCCTAATCAGCAAAAAAACAAAACCATGATTTTTTAGTCGGACAATTGTGTTTTAGAATATTGTATGGATGGCTAGCCTATAGGTTGCCCCTTTTGGCTTGCTCCCTTTCTATTGATTCGAACAATGCTTTAAAGTTGCCTGCGCCAAAACTCTGTGCACCCTTGCGCTGTATGATTTCGAAGAAAAGGGTAGGGCGGTCTTCCACTGGCTTGGTGAAAAGCTGCAATAAATAACCCTCTTCGTCACAATCAACTAAAATACCCAGTTCCTGCAGCGGGGCAATATCTTCGTCAATCTTGCCTACGCGGTTCGGAAGGTCTTCGTAATAAGCATTTGGTGGTGGGTCAAGGAACTCAACACCGCGGCTCATCAAGTCGCGAACGGTGGCAACAATATCGCTGGTGGCAATGGCAACATGCTGCACGCCTTCGCCTTCGTAGAAATCAAGGTATTCCTCTATCTGCGATTTCTTCTTGCCTTCAGCCGGTTCATTTATCGGGAACTTAACAAAACCGTTGCCGTTGCTCATTACCTTACTCATGAGTGCCGAGTATTCGGTATTGATTTGCTTATCGTCAAAAGACAGGATGTTCACAAAGCCCATTACATCTTCATACCATTTAATGGTTGGGTTCATGCGGTTCCAGCCCACATTGCCCACACAATGGTCTACATACAGCAGGCCAGTTTCCGTAGGGTTGTAGCTGCTTTTCCATTCTTTATAGCCGGGCATAAAGATGCCGGTATAGTTCTTGCGCTCCACAAAAAGGTGCACAGTTTCGCCATAAGTATAAATACCGCTCATGCGCACTTCGCCATTTTCATCCTTTATAGTTGTAGGCTCCATATACGATTTGCCGCCACGCTTTGTGGTTTCTTCGTATGCCTTGTATGCGTCATCAACCCACAACGCTAATATCTTCACGCCATCGCCATGCTGGGCAATGTGTTGGGTAATAGGGCTTGCCGAATTAAGCGGCGTGGTTAATACCAGCCTTATTTTACCCTGTTTCAGCACGTATGATGCCCTGTCGCGTACACCGGTTTCAGGCCCGGCATAGGCCAGCGACTGGAAGCCGAACGCAGTTTTGTAATAGTGTGCCGCCTGCTTGGCATTGCCTACATAAAATTCAATGTGGTCAGTACCATTAATAGGTAAAAAATCTTTCGCCAGGGTCATTTTCTGGCTAACGGTGAGTGTATCCATTTTTTTTAAATTTGACAATTCGGCAATTTGCCAATTAGTGAATTGATTAGTTATTAATTTATAAAATGGGCAATTGCCGAATAGTTGAATTCACCAATTGCCGAATTGATTATTCTATCCAGCTGCTGATATACCTGTCATCCTCAATACCAACAGCATCAATGGCCATTTTAAGCGGATGGAAGGTATCCACCATCACAGCCAGCTCTTTAGTTTCCTTAGCGCCTATGCTTTTTTCTATAGTGCCGGGGTGTGGCCCGTGTGGTATGCCCGACGGGTGCAGGGTTATCATGCCGCGCTCTACGTGCTTGCGGCTCATAAAGTCGCCATCAACATAATACAACACTTCGTCGCTATCTATATTACTATGGTTGTACGGGGCAGGTATGGCTAATGGGTGGTAGTCATACAACCTTGGCACAAATGAGCATATTACAAAATTATGCGCATCAAATGTCTGGTGTACCGGTGGAGGCTGGTGCACGCGGCCTGTAATAGGCTCAAAATCATGAATGCTTACAATATATGGGTACTCACAGCCATCCCAGCCTACCACATCGAAAGGGTGGTTGCCATACCATATAGGGTAGAGCAGCCCTTTCTTTTTAACCTGTATCAGGAATTCGCCTTTTTCGTCGATAGTTTCCAGGTTGGCTGGTTTGCGTATGTCCCTTTCGCAGAGTGGCGAATGCTCCAGTAGCTGCCCGTACTTGCTCAAATACCTTTTGGGGAAGGTAATGGGGCTGAATGATTCTACAATGAACAGCCTGTTATCAGGCGTATCGAACACTATCTGGTATATGGTGCCCCGAGGTATTACTATATAGTCGCCGTAACTGAAAGTTAACTGGCCGTATTGTGTTTTGAGGGTGCCTGTGCCTTCATGAACAAAAATTACTTCATCGGTATCGGCGTTTTTATAAAAGGTATTGCCTGTCAGGCCTTTTGCAGGGGCAGCCAGGGTAATATGCACATCATTATTAAACAGCACCACTTTCCTGCTTTTCAGGTAATCAGCTTCAGGGGCAATTTTAAAACCCATGAAACTGCGGTGCTTTAAAATATTGTCGTTTGCTGCTTGAGGCGACACATCTACCGGCTCTTCGGTGCGTATAATTTTCGTTGGTGCATGTACATGGTACAGCAGTGAGTAGTTGGACGAAAAACCTTCGGTGCTGAATAGCTGCTCTGCATACAATTTGCCATCAGGCTGGCGGAATTGAGTATGGCGCTTTGGCGGTATGGCACCTAAAGAGTAATAATGTGGCATTTGGTGGAATGTTTGCCCAAAATTACAAATTTTATTACGGTTTTGGAACGCACTACCCTTATATACATATTTTGCTGCGCATCAATCCTGCTGTATGTACATGCATCTGTTTTTTTGAAGGCAAAAGAAAGAGCCATAAACAAGAGGTTAATTGACAATTATCAAGCAACAAATTGACTTTAGTCAATTTTTAGGAGTTTAGATTTTTCTAGTTTTGTTAATGATTAGTGAGTGATTGATTTTGTTTATATAAAGGCGCTGATTGGTATGCTAACGAGATAATGCTGTTTATGTATTGATAACTATTGCATTTGTTAAAAAATAGAGGAGGGGTTTTACCGTTCGTGAAGTTTTCCGACCGTTCGTTCCTTTTTTTTGGCAAGGGGTAGTGCTCAGCCTACTTTTACATTCAGGTTAATAATATCATCAAATATTAGTGTTAGTGCGGCTGCCCGTTTTTATTGAAGATTGATTGTAAAGCGGGGATTTGGATGTAATAATATTTTTATGGTATGATGCTTTGTTAAGGAGCGGTTGTTGACTTGTTAAAAAATTAAGACATACGCAAATACTAACCTATATATAACAAGTTTTTTAGTCTTTAGAATTACCTTTGCAACGAAATACCCGATATTAAAAATAATTACTATGAGAACACGCACGCACAAGGGGCTTTTATTACCCCTCTTCGGATTGATTACCTGCCTGATGTTGGGCAATACAGCTAAAGCACAGGTGCTGTGGACCCAGGCAACTTCGGGGAGTGGCTGGGTAACCGGCGGTAACTGGTCGGGAGGAGCTGCGCCAACTTCCAGCCAAAAAGCCGTATTTACGGCCAATCCTACGGCGGCGGCTTCAACTGTAGGCATTAACATGAATACCCTTGGTGGCAGCTTAACGCTGACTGCTATATACGATAGTGCCAGAGCGGTAGCGGGGCTTACGATAGGTAACAGTTCTACTACTGTGAATGGTGTTTTAAACCTTACTGGTACCACCATAGCCGGCAATACAAATGTGGTGCTTGCCAATGTATCTTCTACAGTTGCTGCGACTTTAACCTTGCAGCCGTTTCAGGGGACTAATGCAGGCCAAACGATGGATGTGAATATTGGCAGCTCAGCAGTAAAAATACTTACAGGCATAGGTTCTTCCTCTACTGTGGCTGGTAACCCTATAGTAATTTCAAGTAAACTAATTGGTTCAGGT
>CANBTK010000343.1 GCA_947372365.1 Flavipsychrobacter stenotrophus
AAGTAGTAGTTGTTGTTGCAGTACTAGTCACTGTAGTGCCTGTTGTGGCATTTAAGTTTGCGCCCGGTGCCCAGCTATAGGTACTTGCACCTGATGCTGTAATATTGGTTGACGAACCATTGCAATAACTTGTTGATACAGGAGTAACCGTTAATACAGGTACAGCGTTCACTGTAAGTGTTTGAGTTGCTGCAGCCGTACAACCCGCTGCGTTGGTGCCTGTTATGGTATAAATTGTTGAAGTAGTTGCGGTGCTGGTCACCGTTGCACCGGTAGTAGTATTTAAGGTTGCACCCGGTGCCCAGCTATAGGTGCTGGCACCTGATGCCGTAATGCTTGTAGATGAACCATTGCAATAACTTGACGATACTGGTGTAACCGTTAATACAGGAACAGCATTTAAAATAACAAAACAGCATTGCATTAGTAACTAACCAGCAGCTGATTACACTATTCACCTTATACGCATAGCGTAAAAACAGTGGACGTTAAAAGGAACATAGTTTTAAATAGTAAAGCCCGGGTATCAAACCCGGGCTTTACAGTTACTTAAATATACATATAATATTAGAATAGCGTTGGAGCCTCAGGCTCGCCGGTATCAGCATCAATTGCAGGCACCAGCGCCAGTTCCTTTAGGTCGTCGCCAGCAAGGTAACTGCCAATAGTTTTCCAGCCGGTTATGTCCACAGTTTCGTGCAGTGCCACCTGCTCTTCAGTGAGTTCGGCCTTCTTTTTACCCTTCCTGAGTATCAATACCGGTTCGGGCTGGGTTGTAACAAATTCCAGATAGTTGCCCTCTCCGTCTTTAATAAACGAGTACTTACTTTTAAGTGTCTGGCTTTCTATTACAAAACGCTTGGCGTTGAATTGTTTCGCTTTTGCATCATAATATACTGCACTAACCACCCGCTTAGGATGGAATTTTTCTATCAGCATGATGCTGTTGGTATCGTAGCGGTTGGTAAGTTCGTAGTCTGTAAGCTCATAGGTGCCATCTTTAAAGAAGGCTATAACCTTATCTTTTTCATCGAACCTGCCCAGCAATGTACCATTACCGTCTTTATTCAGCCTGCCAACAGTATCATCGTACCAAATCTTCAGCGCATCAAGCGTAGAACGGCCTTTTTCTTTAAAGCGCGTGCTCTTCACAGGGTATTTGCTCACCTGATTGCCCCCTGCGGCGCGGCCTTTAATTTCCAGCTCTTCAAAATAATAATCAAACACCTTTATCCTTGCCTTGCAGCCCGGCGAAAGAGTTACGGTCAGTACTTCCGCTTCGCCGTTAGGGTTGGCACTAAAGTGCAGTACCCTGCTGTCCTTATTGCCCTTGGTAAGGTCATATTCCTTATCGCGGGTAATACCGGTTACATTAAAGCGCTTGCCGTAAGTGATGCCTGTTTTGCCATCAATATAGAGCATATTGTAGGTGGTACGCTCATCGTTTTTCTGGAAGATAGCCAGGTGTATAATGTCTTTACCTATAAATGTCTTCTCAGCAACCTTTGTGATAATCATCTTACCGTCCTTACGGAAAACAATAACGTTATCAAGGTCGGAGCAATCGAAAGCGAATTCGTCCTTTTTAAGGCTGGTGCCAATAAAGCCTTCTTTGTAGTTAA
Organism: Flavipsychrobacter stenotrophus; assembly: GCA_947372365.1. Classification (GTDB taxonomy): domain Bacteria; phylum Bacteroidota; class Bacteroidia; order Chitinophagales; family Chitinophagaceae; genus Flavipsychrobacter; species Flavipsychrobacter stenotropha_D. The sequence goes on from CANBTK010000343.1 coordinate 1,623, forward strand.
CGTAAAGCTTCGTATTGGCAATAGCTACAGTGTTTGCCTGAATGGTTTCAAACGGGCGTATTTCGGTTTTACGCTCCCGGCCCTTGCCATATTTTTTGAGCAGGGTTTCGTAATAATTAATAGCAAAATCATTGAGGTGCTCAATATTGTGCTTTACCTCACCAATGGTATTTTCTACGCCCCTTATGTGCTCATCGGCTTTAAACGCATCGAATTTAGAAATACGTTTGATGCGTATTTCCGTTAGCTTAACGATATCTTCCTGGGTGACTACCCTGCGCAATAACTTCTTAAATGGCGTAAGCCCTTTATCAATAGCGCCGAGTACGCCCTCCCACGTCGTCTGCTCTTCAATATCGCGGTATATGCGGTTTTCTATAAATATTTTCTCCAGCGATGAGTAGTGCCAGTCATCTTCAAGTTCACCAAGCTTTATTTCCAGTTCTTTAAGCAACAACGCCTTGGTATGCGCAACCGAGTGCCTCAGCAAATCGCTTGCACCCAGGAACTGTGGCTTATCGCCCACAATAACACAGGCATTGGGCGATATAGACACTTCGCAATCTGTAAAGGCATAAAGCGCATCAATAGTCTGGTTAGTATCCACGCCCGGCGGCAATATAACCGTCAGCTCTACATCCTTGGCCGTATTGTCGGTAACGCTCTTAATTTTAATTTTGCCCGTTTCGTTTGCTTTAAGTATGCTATCTACGAGGGTCGATGTGGTGATGCCGTAGGGTACGCTACGTATAGCCAGTGTCTTTTTATCTACTTCTTCTATGTGGGCACGTACACGTATTTTCCCGCCACGTGCGCCATCATTATAGTTGCTTACATCAACCATGCCCCCATGCAGAAAATCGGGGTACAGCTCAAACCGTTTCCCTTTTAGGTGCTTTATGGCTGCGTCAATAATCTCACAAAAGTTGTGGGGCAATATTTTAGTACTCAGGCCTACCGCAATACCATCAGTACCTTGTGCCAATAGCAACGGGAACTTCATAGGCAATGTTACCGGCTCATTTTTGCGGCCGTCATAGCTGAGCTGCCAGTTGGTAGTCTTGGCATTAAATGCTACATCAAGTGCAAATTTAGAAAGCCTCGCCTCTATATAACGCGCAGCCGCCGCGGGGTCCCCGGTACGGATATCGCCCCAGTTACCCTGGGTTTCAATCATGAGGTCCTTCTGGCCCATGCCCACAATAGCATCGCCAATTGAAGCGTCGCCATGCGGGTGGTACTGCATACTTTGCCCTATAATGTTGGCCACCTTATTAAAACGGCCATCATCCATTTCCTTCATGGCATGGAGTATGCGCCGCTGTACCGGTTTTAGGCCATCTTCTATGGCAGGTACCGCACGTTCTAAAATTACATAGCTGGCATAGTCAAGGAACCAGCTCTTGTACATATCATTTACCATTACCGAGCCATGCCCGGAAAATTCTTCCTGTTCAGCCATTTATGTGTTTGCTCCCTATTGTTGCACAAATATTGATACTGGGCGATTATTTCCAGTGATTTTCTGCACATTTTCAGAAAAATTAAGAAAGGCTATCTTGCTGGGCTACAAACCGTTGCAAACGCACGCGCCAAAGGTGGAAAACGGCCGTAACCAGCAAAAAAAAATCCCCCGCAAATTGCGGGGGACTCCAATTAAATGCTATTATTTGCTTATTTCTTAGCTGGGGCAGCTTTACCGCCTGCACCTTTCGCAGCAGCAGCAGCATCAGTTTCAGCCTGGCGCAGGGCACGGGTAGTAACTACAGATGCTATCGGGATACGTGGTGAGTTAAGAATTTCCATGTTCTCAGCCTTAACATCTTCTACACGTACGTTGCCATGCAACTGTAAGTCTTCGATGTTTACTTCGATATCTTCACGAAGGTATTTAGGGTAAGTACGAACGTTTAACGCTTTAATTTTAAGCTCTAAACGGCCACCATCCTTAACACCTTGTGGCTGGCCTACGAATTTCAAAGGCAGCGTAGCGATAACCTGGTTGCCTTCTACTAATTCTAAGAAGTCAATGTGGTTCAGCTCGTCAGTAACTACATCGAACTGGATGTGTTTTACGATGCTTTTGTAAGTAACGCCATCAAGCACGATTTCTGCTATCTGGAACTCTGGTGTGTACACCAGTGAACGGAAAGTCATAACAGGCGCGCTGAAATGGATTGTTTCTTTACCACCGTACATTACACATGGCACGTGGCCTTCAGAACGGAGGTGGCGTGTAGCTTTTTTGCCAAGCCCGCTTCTTTTTTTTCCTTCAATTTTTACACTCTTCATTTGTAGTGTTTTGTTGTTTCAGCGCCAGTCGGATACCTGCCAAACGTCTGGTCGTTGAAATGGTTTTAATAATAAAGGCCC
>CANBTK010000344.1 GCA_947372365.1 Flavipsychrobacter stenotrophus
GAGCCGCTGTCTTTCATTGTGAGCTCATTCCCCAATTCTATTTGCTACTTTAATGGGTTTGCATGTGGTGTTAAGGGGGCTTACAGCAACTATGAGATGGACTATTATTACAATAGCCTGAAACAGGATGCCGACTGGTTTATTAAAAATGAATTGCCTAAGTACAAGCCTACTGACACCATAACTATTGGCACTAATGCAGCCCACCTGCTGGCAAAGTACTTCATCAACTACAAAAATGTACATATTTTATATGTCCGCTACAAGGAAAGGAACCAAAAACCCTGGGACTATTCTGTGTTCCATATAGCGCTGGTGCCTGACGAGGAGATTAAAGCGCGTACCTGGATATCAAAAAACACAATCTTCAAAGCTGAGGTGAGCGGATGCCCGCTGTCGGCTTTGTCCAAGCGCTCTTCTACCGACGACCTGAAGGGTTTTGCTATGCTGGAACAGAACAAAGTAGATTCCGCACTGGCTTATTTTAATTCGTACCTTAAAACAGACCCAGATAATGTTGTAATGCTCAGGCTGCTGGGTAATATTTACCATCAGTTGCACAGGGATGACATTGGCGTGCAATATGACGGCCAAGCGCAGAAGCTATTGGCTGTGCCCGAATAACGCAGGCAGCGAAGCAATGGGCTACGGATAGTTGTGAATTTATTGTGACAGCCAGCCTAGGCCAGGCCGCCAACTTAATTGATAATCCGCTATTTTTGGGGCAATTATTTGATTACATGGATATTGAAGCCGCAGCACCACAGCCTAAGAGGGCCCCACTTTTTGTTATCAGGCACATAATAGGGGCAATACTGCTGGTTGCATTAGCGGGGGTGTTCGCCTATTCGGCATACAGCAAGATACACAGCGAAAACGCCTTCGATAATTTTCAATGGACATTCCTTGACCTCGGCATCAATAGCCTCATGGCTGCTGGCATAGTTGCCCGGCTCATGATTGGGCTTGAAATGATGCTGGCGCTTTTCCTGCTGTTCCATATTTACCTTAAAAAGTTTACTTACCCCGCTATACTGGCGGTGCTTTCAATTTTCTGCATTTACCTAACCATTGTTTTAGTAAAGCAGGGCAATACCGGCGATTGCGGCTGCTTCGGCGACAAACTAGCCATGAAGCCAGCAGCTGCTATTGTAAAGAATTTGGTAATGATGGCTGTTACTGTTTTACTCATGTTTATATACCCGGTTAAGCCTTATAAGAATCAGGAGATTTTTTGCATACCCATTGCTGGCCTGGCGTTTTGTATTCCCTTCCTGGTTATACTAATCAACAATAGCAGCGCGCCGGTGCCTTACAAAAGGGACCTGGGGTTAAACAGGCTATACCAATACAACCCAGCGCCTGACGTGGACCTGAGGAAGGGTAAGCACATTGTAGCTTTCATGAGCCTTACCTGCCCGCATTGTAAAAAGGCAGCCTACCTGCTACAGATTATACACAGGGAGCACCCCAGCTACCCTATTTATATGGTTATAGATGGCTCGGATAATTTCAAAAAGGCATTTTTTGATGAAACCCATGCCGAAGGCGTACCCCATATTATTTACCAGCATACCGACGATTTTGTGGAAATGGCCGGCAGGGATGGCGTACCAGCCATATATTGGGTAAACGATGGCGTAGCCGAATTCAAAAGCCAGTATGCCTACTACCAGCTTGACCCAAGGTATATGGAAGACTGGATTGCTGGTAAGAAATTCTAAGCGAATTTCACTTCGCTTAGGCGCTATAAAAAACAGGCAAGCCGTTTTTATAGCGCCTTGCCTGCCAATACTGTTACTTCGTTTATATAACATCTTTTATTTACTCAACCCACCCCTGCGCGTGCAGGTACTTGGCAATCTGCACCGCATTGGTAGCCGCGCCTTTGCGCAGGTTATCGGCTACAATCCAGCAGTTAAGGGTATTGGGCTGTGAATAATCCCTCCTTATGCGGCCCACGAATACTTCATCCTTGCCTTCTGCATCCAGCGGCATAGGGTAAGCCTTCATGGCAGGGTTATCAACGACTATAACGCCGGGCATGTTAGAGAGTATTTCCCTTACATCGCTTTCTTCAAAGTCGTTGTGGAATTCAATATTCACGCTTTCGCTATGGCCGCCGGTTACGGGTACGCGCACCGTAGTTGCAGTTACCTTTATGGCATCATCGCCCATAATTTTGCAGGTTTCCAGCACCATTTTCATTTCTTCTTTGGTGTAGCCATTATCCTGAAAAACATCAATCTGGGGTATAATGTTCATATCAATGCGGTACGGGTACACGCCAAACCCATCGCCGCCTGCGCGCTCATCCATCATTTCCTGCACCGCCTTTTGCCCCGTGCCTGATACTGATTGATAAGTACTTACCACTACCCTTTTAATGCCATACTTTTTATGCAGTGGCTGCAATACCATCACCATTTGTATGGTGCTGCAATTGGGGTTGGCAATAATAAAATCATCTTTTGTAAGCACGCCACCGTTCACTTCAGGCACAACCAGCTTAATATCGCTATGCATGCGCCAAGCCGAAGAGTTATCTATAACTCGGCAGCCTGCCTCAGCAAATTTTGGCGCTAAAGCCAGTGATGTGCTGCCACCCGCTGAAAATAATGCGATAGCTGGCTTCATAGCAATAGCATCATCAGCCGAAACTACAGTGTATTCTTTCCCCTTAAATGTGATTTTAAGACCTACAGACTTTTCCGAAGCTACGGGTATCAATTCAGTAACCGGGAAATTCCTTTCTTCTAATACCTGCAACATCTTACTGCCTACAAGCCCTGTGGCGCCTACTACTGCAACTTTCATCGTTTTTGTGGTGTCCTTAAAGTGGTGATTAATAGCTGCAAAAGTAACATGGAAGGGGTATTGTAAAAAATTATTGTTGCATCGGGCCGCCCGGAAGGGGTACACCACTGCAATTGGCTAAACTATTTGGTTTGCAAATACGGTGCAAGGGAAATTTTATTGACGCATAACCCTATTATCCCGACCTTTGCGCACTCCATGAAAAACCTTGGTTCCCTCAATAAATATTTCATCAGGCATAAATGGCGGTTATTGCTTGGGCTTGCTTTTGTTTGTATCTCCAGCAAGTTCGCCGTAATGCCCGGCAACATTATCCGCAAGACGCTTGACCAGGTGCAGCAGATGATTAATGCCCACCAATCGAAAGAAGTGATAATGCCCATCGTTTTCAAAAGCGGCATGCTGCTGCTGGGCTTCGCCTTGCTAAGGGGCTTTTTTATGTTCATGACCCGCCAGACTATTATAGTCATGTCAAGGCACATTGAATACGGCCAAAAAAACGAAGTATACAACAAATACCAAGAGCTGAACACCAGTTTTTTCAAAGCCCACTTTACCGGCGACCTGATGAACCGGATATCGGAAGATGTGTCGCGGGTGCGTATGTATACCGGCCCCTCCATAATGTACTTTTCTAACATGGCTACCATTACTACCCTGTGCATTGTGGAGATGCTAAGGGTAAACAAGCTGCTGACGCTTTACGTTGTTGCCCCCCTGCCCTTCCTGGCATTATCGGTTTACTACATCAACAGGATAATCTTCAAAAAAAGCAGCAAGATACAGGCACAGCTTTCCACCCTTACTACTGCATCGCAGGAAGCCTATTCGGGTATAAGGGTTATTAAGTCGTTTGTGCAGGAAAAAAATATTATCCGCTTCTTTAACGATAACTCGGAAGAATACCGCCAGAGTTCCATTAACCTGTCAATCACGGAGGCTATTTATACGCCATCTATGAACCTGTTTATTGGGCTGAGTATGCTGATAACCGTTTTCATTGGCGGTTATTTTGCTATACACGGCAGGGTGAGCACAGGCAACATTGCTGAATTTGTCATTTATATTAACCTGCTCACATTCCCGATATCCAGCATAGGCATGGTGGCCAGCATGACGCAGCGCGCCGGGGCATCGCAAAAAAGGATTGACGAATTCCTGCTGGTAAAGCCT
>CANBTK010000345.1 GCA_947372365.1 Flavipsychrobacter stenotrophus
GTAATGCAGCAGTATAATCAGGGGGCTATAGACCCGAATGGCGATTCCCTTGTTTTTAACCTGGTGGCTGGCAAGGATGCTAATTCCGCAGGTGGCCCGGTGAACTATTATTACCCGTTTTCGCCTACTTACCCATTGCAGACCACCAGCACGGGCTTTACGTTCAGTACCGTTAACGGGCAAATGTCGTTTACGCCCAATGCCTTGCAGCGCGCATTGGTAGTAAACCGTGTTTTAGAATATAAGGCAGGGAAACTGGTGGGGACCAGCGAAAGGGAAATGACCATGGTGATACGGGATAACTGCGAGGGGGAAACACCTACAACAAGCGTTACTGCGCTAAGCGGGGCCACCTTGTCAAGCAGCAATATCATTAATATTTGCAGGGGCGAAAAACTGGTGAACTTCGACATAACCTTTACCAACCCAGATGGCGATATTACAATAGTTAAGCCTACGGGTGTGCCGCCTTCGGCTACACTGGTTATTTACAACGACAGTACGCCATTCCCTCACGGGCACTTTTCGTGGGCTACCGATACATTGCATACCGGAGTGTACACGTTTTTCCTGTTTATAAAGAATAACCATTGCCCGTTGTTCAATACACAGACGGTTGCATTTACCATCAAAGTATCGGATTACCCAACTATTACTGCCACCGCCCTCTCTAAAACCGAATGCATACACCCGGCGGCTATACGCTATACATTGGCAAATGGTTTTATGCCACGTACCGTATCGGTAGTGCATGACGGGGTAATTATTAAAACACTGCTCGATTCTACCGGCGTTGATTCACTCGGTATTATCATTGACAGCCTGCCTGCCGGCGATTATACCGCCATTGTAAGTTCTGACTCCCTTTGTACCGGGTCGGTCTCATTTTCTGTTATTGACAGCGGTAGTTTTTTTGTGCCGGGAATATCTAAATCGTTGTGTAAGGGCGACCCTATAGAGCAGATTGTTGTAGTGCCGGTGAAACCCGGGGCTGTGGTTGACTGGTATGAAATAAGTGGGGCTCCCTTATCTGCGCCGCCGGTAGTGAATACGAATTCGGCCGGCGACTATGCGTGGTATTTTGTGGAGTATTATAAAACCTGCAATTCAGGCCCTGTATTCGTAAATGCGACCGTACACCCGTTGCCGGATGGCCGCATACTTAATGAGCCGCACACGCTTTGTTATGGCGATAAGGTGTACCTGGAGGCAACTGGAGGCGTTAAATATACCTGGCTACCCGAAGACCTGATACGGAAAGATACTGGTGGGGACTACGCCATTGTATTGCTGCCCACCATGCTTATTGTAAAGGTTACGGACCAGTTTGGCTGCTCCGATACAGCCGGCATTTCGTACCCTGATATACAGCCGTGCTGCAACTTTAGTTTCCCTAATGCGTTTACGCCCAATAATGATGGGAACAATGATGCCTTCCGTATTATTACCTATGGCAACATGCAGTTTTACGACCTGGCTATTTATAACAGGTGGGGGCAGATGGTTTTCAGGACTGGTAACCCTTACCATGCCTGGGATGGCACATTTGGTGGCGAGCCCTGCGAAATGGGCGTTTACTACTACTACTTTAAAGCCCAGTGCCTTACTGGCACCCGCGAGGTGCGGAAAGGGGATATAACCCTCATAAGGTAGCTACAGGCTTTTTCAGCCCAGAACAGCCGCGCTACTTCTTCGGCATAGCTGGCTCCAATAGGTATTTTTTTGCCATCTAGGTACACCGCCTTGCTGCCTATTGATTTGGTTTTGTTTACAGACATTATGAAGGAATGGTACAGCCTGATAGATGCACTGGCGGGCAGCTTCTCCATTATTTCCTTCATGCTCATACGCGCCATTAAGGGCTTGTTGCCATGTTAGTGCGGAACAGGCTGGCGTTACTTTTGAGGCCCGGGGGTAAGGGCCAGCCAGCCGTTTATGACGGTGCCAGCACACTGCCGGTAGTGGTTTTGTTTACTGTTTCAATTGCTGCTTTTGCAGCGCCCCAAGGCAGCATAGCACCCACGCCAGCGATGCCCATGCCTTTTAAAAATTCCACTCTTTTCATAACAGGTAGTTTTTAAGTTTAGGCCTACCAAAGCCAAAAAGGCTGGTAGGCACAATGCAAAAAGGGTGCTTCTTTCGAAACACCCTTTTTGTAGTTTTTTACGTTGTTTCATATGTGCTGCGTGCACTTATAAAAGCAATGCCTTACAGGCCCCTCTTCAGGCTGGCAACATCCTGTATCCTCTTTTCAGCCATGCGCATAGCGGCAAGCTGGTTGTGTATATTTTCCTTAGCTGCCAGCTCAAAGTTCTCTAGCGTGCGGCCGTAAATTTTGTCTACAATGCTTATGGCACGGGCGCGGTTGTAGCCTTCCAGCTCCACGCTTATGTTGATGATGCCACCTGCATTTATCAGGAAGTCAGGCACATAAGTGATACCTTTTTCTACCAGCATTGGGCCATGTACATTCTCGTCAGCTAACTGGTTGTTGGCTGCACCTGCAATAATAGCGCACTTCATTTTGCCTATGCTTTCTGTGTTCACAGAAGCGCCCAGCGCACATGGTGCATATATATCGAATGCCGCATCAAAAACCTTATTATTATCCAGTACCTGCACGCCACTGTGCTTGCTGGTAACCAGCTTTATGTTGTTCTCGTTAATGTCGCTCAGCAGTACTTTGCCGCCTTCTTCTATTATGTGGTCAATAAGGGTGCGGCCTACATTGCCTGCGCCCTGTACCAATACAGTTTTGCCGGCCAGGCTGTCGCTGCCATAAGTTTTCTTACAAGCGGCCTTCATGCCCACATATACGCCATAAGCGGTAATAGGCGAGGGGTCGCCACTGCCGCCCAGGTAATCAGGTACGCCTGTTACGTGCTTCGTTTCCATGTGTATATACTCCATGTCTTTAGACGAAGTATTCACGTCTTCAGCAGTAATATATTTGCCGCCCAGGTTATTGACAAACCTGCCATACCTGCGCCAGTAAGCTTCATTTTTAAGTTTCGATGCATCGCCAATCAATACCGCTTTGCCACCACCAAGGTTCAGGCCGCTGATTGCTGATTTATAAGTCATGCCGCGGCTAAGGCGAAGTGCATCAATAATGGCATCTTCGTGGCTATTGTAGTTCCACAGCCTTGTACCGCCCAGCGATGGGCCTAGTGTAGTATTATGGATTGCTATAATAGCGTTAAGCCCTGTGTTGGCATCTGTGCAGAACATCACCTGCTCATGCCCCATGCTCTGCATTTGATCTAATACTGATTGCTGCATATTTCTATTTTAGTAAACGCAAACCTAATTAATTTTGTTTGGAATGTAATTTATCGGGGTGCGAGTTTCGGATATATTTTATTTTTAGGTTAAATGGTGCCGCCGTTTTGGGGCGTGCAGAATTTTAACTATTTTGGTAGGCCATATAAATGCCATTTTAGAAAAAATTTATTACCTTTAACGCACAAAAAATAAATCAAATGAAAAAACTTACATTATTTGTAGCTGCCCTTATGCTTACTGGCGCTACTTTCGCTCAGGAAAAAGCTTGCTGCAAAAAGAAAGGTGGCAAATGCACTAAAGAAGAAGCAGCTTGCTGCAAGAAAAAAGGCGGTGCTAAGGAAGGTGAAAAAGAAGCTCCTAAGAAAGACGCTCCTAAAGAAACAAAGTAATTTATATTACTGCATAAAAAAACCGGCTTATGGCCGGTTTTTTTATGCCCTGGCTTGGAGGCTGTGCTGTGATTTTGTCTGAACTATGATTTTAGGGTGATAAGTATGATTGTATGTTTGGGGATATTGTCTGAACTATGATTTTAGGGTGATTTTGATGATAAGTATGATTGTATGTTTGGGGATATTGTCTGAACTATGATTTTAAGGTGCTTTTGATGATAAGTATGATTTCAGGGCATGGAATGGGTTATTCGGGCCACAACATTCATGTAAATCAATAGAATCACATTAAAATCATAGTTCAGACAAACT
>CANBTK010000346.1 GCA_947372365.1 Flavipsychrobacter stenotrophus
CTACCTGTGGGTGCAAAAGAAAACAGGCATCCCTTACATAGGCATAGTAGAAGGCGATAAAATGAACCACCCCGGCCTTATTGCCGAAAAAAGGTCAAGAATGAAAATATTGCTCATTGACCCAACAAAGGATATCCCAATAAAGGAAATAAAAGGGATACTGGAGGATATGCTGAAATTGTATAGGTAGCCTATGTAGGTGTCCCACACTTGCCAAAGGGTTTCCTTCTCCCAACACTCCGGAAGCATTTGCTTCTGTAAAACACCTACACGGCGGGTGCCGCACACTTTTGAAGCGCGGTATGCCTACTCAACATCAATCTCTAGGCTCCGTATTTGTTTCATCTTCCGGCCTTGCCATTCTCCTTGTACCTTCGTACAATTCAAATTCCATAAGGCGGCAGTCAATGATACTCGTGTAGAATTCTATCCGGCGTTTGGCTTTAAGGCCGATTTTTTTAGCGAGGTCAAGGTTGCCGGTAAATAGATAACCGAAGTAACCGCCACACTTCTTCTTCATGAAATCTCCAATGCCGGAATATATCTTTTCCAACGCTTCAATTTCTCCGAGACGCTCACCGTATTCGGGATTTACAAACATAACGCCCTTGCCTCCTTCCGGAACTTCAGTATCGGCATAGTCGCAAACCTTAAACGCTATCATATCAGCAACGCCTGCTGCAACGGCATTTTTACGTGCATTGGCAATTGCCATATCGCTGAAATCGGTAGCTATAATACGTAATCCCGGCACTTCCTTTATCTGGCTATCCAGCAGCTCCATTTCCTTTAGGTAAACCTCTTTATCATACCCTATAAGGTGCATAAAGGCGTAATTAAGCCTGAAGAGGCCCGGGCGGGTGTTGGTGGCTATCAGTGCAGCTTCAATAGCCACAGTGCCTGAGCCACACATAGGGTTTACGAAGGGCGAGGCCCTATCCCAGCGTGTAGCCAGTATGGTAGCAGAAGCAAGCGCCTCCAGCATAGGCGCGCGGCCCGGTATTTTGCGGTAGCCATGGCGCGCCAGCGAATCGCCTGAAGTATCAATAAACAATTCAGCCTGGTCGTTTTTCCAGAAAAGGTGCACAACTGTACCAATTAGCTCCGAACCAGTATTGGGTCGGTTACCGCGCTTGTCGCGCAGGCGGTCCACAATAGCATCCTTTACCCGTAGGTTGGCAAACATGCTGTTTTTAATCGTATCATTCAGCACATTGCTGGTTATAGAAAAATAGCCGGGGTCAGGTAGCACGTTTTCCCATGGATAAGCCGAAACAGCTTTATACACATCATCGGCATTATCGGCCTGGAATTGTTTAATACTGTACAATACCTGGCTGGCACAACGGAGGTTAAGGTTGAGCTTGATACATTCGTTGATGGTAGCCGTAAGGCGCACGCCCGTAACAAATGTTTCTTCTATCTGGTAACCCAGCTCGGTAACTTCCTGCGCAAGGTAGGGCGCAATGCGCTTATGGCAGGTAATAGTAACCGGGGCCTTTGTTGTGTATAATGACATATTGGCTGTAAAGATAAAAGGTTAGTGGTGGAAAACAGCAGATTAATTACTTTTACAGCATCCTGTCACCTAACAAAGCATCCAAAAATGAACGTCGCAGCAATGTTATTTCCGAAAACAACGGTTAAAAATGACCGGATAGCGTTGTGTATTTTTATGGCCGGATTTTTCGCGGCCAGTCACTCCGTAGCCCAGATCGCTACAATGGAAATAGGAATGCCCTATTCTGGGCCTAAAGAAAAAGCACTGTACATTAAGGAGGCAACGATAACATTACTACCGGCAAACAAACATCAACTCTTTTTTTTTGATGGTGCTGAAGTGGGCAATCAGCCAATAATGTGGCGTTCAATGGATTCTACCCACGCTATTTTATTGAGAAAGAAAATGGAAGTAGCCAAGCTTCCGAAATCTTTTTCGAAGAATGCGCACCAGTTGCATGTCATCATAAAGCCAGACGCTGAGAGTACTTATGAAGATATGAAGATCATAGTGGACGCACTCGAAAAACTCAAAATAAAGTTCTGGATGTTTGACGATATAACCGCAGAAGAGCTGAAGGCAATTCAAGAAATCGTGAAATAAATTTATCTGCTAATTGTGGAATAATCCTACCGGCAGCATCTTATTCATAAACCCACACGTTATGGCTGAGATGAACCTGCCGCAAAAAGGCGGCAAACGAAAAGTAGCAGCGCCCCGCATAGACCTTACCCCAATGGTGGACCTGGGCTTCCTGCTCATTACATTTTTTATGTTCACCACCTCATTGGCACAAAGCCGGAAGATGGAAATAAACATGCCTGCACCCGGGCCGGTGGAGCACCCTACCGCCTTCCCCGAAGAAAGCACAATAACGCTGCTGCCCGCTGCCAACCACCGTGTTTTTTATTACGAGGGCATCCTAAAAACCGATGGGCAGATGAAAAGCAGCCCGGTTGCCAGCCTGCGCCCTGTATTGCAGCAAAAACAAACGCAGGCGGCCAGCCTGCCCGGCTCCTTCTCCCCACAGGCGCACCAACTGCATGTGCTGATAAAGCCCAACAGCGACAGTAAATATGCCGACCTCGTAAACCTGATGGATGAAATGCTGATATTGAAAATTGATTATTACGCCATTGTAGATATCACACCCGGCGAAGCCAGCCTGATAAAAGGCATCCCACAATAGCAGGCGCTAAGATGGCTGATATAGGCCATACATAGAACCGAACCTATACGACAGCTGTAGAGACGCAATGCATTGCGTCTCTACATAAACGGGACAGGCAAACCACTAATTTACACAGCACCTGTAGAGACGCAATGCATTGCGCCTCTACAACACACGGGTATTGATGGCTGCACGGGTATAGATAAACATTTTGTAAAAAACGCCTGCTACACCGCCAGGCTAACAAACAGGGGTATAAAAAACACTATCCCCAGCAGGATAGCCACAATGCCAAGGAAAGGCTTCTTCTGGTGCCTGGCCATAGCCATGATACATAATACGGTGCCGGCCAAAAAGAATGCACTGCCCACCACTACGCTTGCCAAAAGCACCGCCGCCTCTCCCGAAACCTGTGCAGCCATAAAGCCGCCATACCCCACGCCCAGCCCTATGCCTTGCATGGTGCCAGCCAGCCTGTTTAGCCGTGATTTTTTCTTGTGGGCTGGATGGGGTACTGCTTTTATAGGCAGGAGGCGGCTTAGCAGCCTGTACGCAGGCACATCCCGGTGCTGGCATACTTTGCCATCGGCGGTAACCACCTGGGCAATACTAGCCCTTTTAATGTAAAAGCCCCCACTAGCGCTTTGTGCCAAAAGCAAAGCGGCGCAGGCAAGTAGTATCAGGTATATTTTGTGTAGCATATTGTGCGTGAAAATAATAAAACATGTAGTAGTTGGGGCTATTTTTGGGCAGCTAAATAGATATCTAGGTTTGCTTTTGCTTTTTTTGTACGGGGGTTATCGGGGCCGTAAAGTTTTAGGAAAATAGCGTACGATTTTTCTCCGTAAGATCTGGCTTTATTTAAGTCTCCTTTATCATTCCATACATTGCCGAGGTTATTAAAATCTATCGCGGTATTGGGGTTTTCTTCCCCAAATAATTCCAGGTCAATTTTTAACGCTTTTTCATAATATGCAATGGTCTTATCCAGATTTCCTTTATCCCGCCATGCCGAGCCGAGGTTATTATATCGAACAGCGACTTTGGCATTTTCCTCGCCAAATAATTTCAAGTCAATTTTTAATGCTTTTTCATAATAGTCCATCGCTTTATCCGGGCTTCTTTTATCCAGCCATGCGCTACCGAGGTTATTATATCGAATGGCTACTTTCGGGTTTTCTTCACCAAATAATTTCAGGTCAATTTTTAATGCTTTTTCAAAATAATCAATGGCAATATCCAAGTCTCCTTTATTACGCCATGCTTCGCCGAGGTTATTAAAGTCTATTGCAGTATTAGGGTTTTCTTCGCCAA
>CANBTK010000347.1 GCA_947372365.1 Flavipsychrobacter stenotrophus
GTTAATGCCATAGAATCGGCAACCGGCTACGATTTCTTAAATAATGTATCTACTACAATACAAAGTACGATAGAAGCAAGTGTGGATGCAGGCGCAACGCACTAAATAAAAGCGCACTACCAGTAATGAGAAAAGCTCCCCGTAAAAAAGGGAGCTTTTTTATAAAAAGTTGTTTAAAAATAAAATTACAATACTCCTCTACGCAACCTGCTTGTGATGTGGCAATACGGTGTAAGTGTATGTGCCTTGTTCTTTTCCGCCTTCTTCAAAAGTTACTTCCACTTCTTCAGGCTCAAAGTAGCCTGAAAATTTTTTGCGGACAACTTTTAATAAAGAAGCGAGGGCATTTTTCTTCGGGTTTTCGCTTAATGGTTTCATTTTTCGGGTTTTATACTTGAATTGCATTTAGAATAAACCTTCCTCACAATTCCACAATAATTAATTAACGCAAATTTGTTAGTAATATTGTACCCCGAAGTTAAGGCAAAAGCCCATTTGCTACACCAGGCCTGATGTTAAATTTATCAACATGTTTTCAAGGCCGGCTATTCCATATACTTTATTTGGATAGAATAAAACTTTTATTTACTTTTGCAGTCCCAAATTTTTCCCCGCTATTTTCGAAAGGGAATATCCGCAGTTGCAGCAGGGAGAACTGGTATTTTTTAACTTAAAACATATTATGGCAACAGAAAACAACCTTCACGATTACGAGCTGATGGTCATTTTCACTCCGGTACTATCGGATGATGACTACAAAGCCGCACAGAAGAAATTTACAGACTTCATCACCTCAGAAGGTGGCGAAATTACTAACCAGAATGCATGGGGCCTTCGCTCGCTTGCTTACCCAATCGCAAAAAAGACCACTGGCCTTTACTACGTATTGGAATTTAAAGCACCTGCTACCACTAACGCCAAGATCGAAATCCAGATGAACCGTGATGAAACCATCATGCGCCACATGGTTACCCGCCTTGACAAATATGCGGTTATTTACAACAACAGGAAGCGTAACAAAGCAGCAACTGAAGAAAC
Organism: Flavipsychrobacter stenotrophus; assembly: GCA_947372365.1. GTDB lineage: Bacteria > Bacteroidota > Bacteroidia > Chitinophagales > Chitinophagaceae > Flavipsychrobacter > Flavipsychrobacter stenotropha_D. The sequence goes on from CANBTK010000347.1 coordinate 1,039, forward strand.
TGTATCTTAAAAACAATCCCACAACAAAATGGCAAAGCAAAACGAAATAAAATTTTTGACCTCTACCCGAGTTGAAAAGCGCCAGAAGAAATACTGTCGTTTCAAGAAAATGGGTATCCGTTATATAGACTATAAAGACGGAGAATTTTTGAAGAAATTCCTGAACGAGCAAGGCCGTATGTTGCCACGCCGTATTTCGGGTAACTCCCTGAAATTCCAGCGCAAAGTTGCGCAGGCTATTAAGAAAGCCCGCCAGATGGCACTTTTACCATATGTAACTGACCTTTTAAAGTAAACAATTATGAACATCATTCTTATAAAAGACGTTGACAATTTGGGCTCAGCCCATGAAATGGTGGAAGTAAAGCCAGGCTATGCCCGCAACTATTTAATTCCCCAGAAATTTGCTATTGAAGCAAGCGGCTCTAACAAAAAGATAATGGAAGAGCGCCGCAAGCAATTGCAGAAGAAAGAAGATAAATTAATGGCGCAGATTGCCAGCGTTACCGAAGTACTGAAAGCAACCCCAATTAAAATTGGCGCTAAAATAGGTGTAAGCGGTAAAATATTTGGCTCTGTTACTGCTATCCAGATTGCCCGCGCTATCCGTGAGCAAAAAGGCTACGAAATTGACCGCCGCCGTATCACTATCCTTGACGACGTTAAGGAAGCTGGCCTGCACAAAGCAAGCATCGATTTCGGTAAAGAAAATATTGTAGAAATTGAATTTGAAGTAGTAGGCGAATAATTGACTACAACTTATAATACTGAACCGTCCCGCGAAAGTGGGACGGTTTTTTTGTTTACCTTTTAATTCATCTCACGCAAAGGAGACGCCAAGCCGCTATTTTCTTATTGTTCAGTAGTCAAGGTATAAGAGGCGCAGCTCCCGATTGAACTCAATGTGCTTTATCTTTTTAGTTGATACCTTATCGATTAAACTGGCAAGGAATATTGCCTTTGCGCTTTCTTTGCGGAGTTCTCTGTGCTCTTTGCGTTGAAATCTTATACAGAACTTTGTGTAACATATTGCCGATAAAATGGCTACCAAATCAGATAAAACAAAATAGTATTTACCAATAATAATATTCATTTCGTTGTGTGCAATTGCCGTAAATTTGCGGCACTAAAAACAAGATATGAAAGAAGTAGTTATAGTGGCCGCTGTACGTACGCCTATTGGTACCTGGGGCGGTTCCCTTAAAGGCTTTTCAGCTACGCAGCTGGGGTCATTTGCCATCAAAGGCGCACTGGAAAGGTCCGGTGTAAACCCATCGGAAGTAAACGAAGTGCTGATGGGCTGTGTGATGCAAGCTAACCTGGGCCAGGCGCCCGCAAGGCAGGCTGCACGTTTTGCAGGCATACCTGATAATGTGCCTTGCACTACAGTAAACAAAGTGTGCGCAAGCGGCATGAAAGCCGTAATGCAGGGCGCACAGTCTATAATGCTGGGCGATAACGACGTAGTTATAGCTGGCGGCATGGAAAGCATGAGCAACGTGCCTTTCTACAGCGACAACATGCGCTGGGGCAACAAATACGGTAACGTAACCCTTAACGACGGCATTATTAAAGATGGCCTGCTGGATGTTTACCACAACTACCCAATGGGCAATGCTGCTGAGTTGTGCGCTAAAGAGTGCAACATAAGCCGCGAAGACCAGGATGCATTTGCTATACAGAGCTACAAGCGCAGCCAGGCTGCTATTGAAGCTGGCCTGTTCACCAACGAAATAATACCAGTAGCAGTACCTCAGAAAAAAGGCGACTCTATACTGGTAACTACCGACGAAGAAGCTTACAACGTAAAATTTGATAAAATAGCCGGCCTTAAGTCTGCCTTCGTAAAAGACGGTTCGGTTACTGCCGCTAACTCCAGCACTATGAATGATGGCGCTACTGCCCTCATACTCATGAGCAAGGAAAAAGCTGAGTCATTGGGCTTAAAGCCATTGGCTAAGCTGATAGGCTATGCTGATGCAGAACAAGCCCCTGAGTGGTTCACAACTACACCTTCTATTGCTGTGCCTAAGGCTGTAGCAAAAGCAGGCTTGAAGATGGAAGACATTCAGTACTTTGAGCTGAACGAAGCGTTTAGTGTTGTAGGGCTGGTTAACTGCCGCAACATGAACCTGGATAACGACAGGGTAAACGTAAATGGCGGCGCAGTAGCCCTGGGCCACCCATTAGGCTCAAGCGGAGCGCGCATCATTACTACCCTCATTAATGTATTGAACCAGAAAAACGCCAAGTATGGCGTAGCTGCTATATGCAATGGCGGCGGTGGCGCAAGCGCGGTAGTTATAGAGCGTATGTAAGTAAACAAGCTAACGTATATTTTAAAAGGGTTCACAGGGTTTATATTGCCCCTTGTGAACCCTTTATTTTTTAAGTGAGACTGTCAAAATAAATCCTACTAAGTTGGATAGTTATTTTTCTTTTATACGAGGCGCAAAATCTGCGAATAGCAAGCTATTTAAAGACTTTTGTAACGAAGCAGAAATGGAAAAGAATAGTCAAATGGTAGGATTTATTTTGGCATTCTCACTAAGGCAAGTTCTGCATTACCTTTATAAGCAAGTGCTGTTATAAAACCATTCAAATACAACCGATGAAAAAAATCATTTACATTTTAGCGGCTGGCTTCTTGCAAGCTTTAGGCCTAAGTAGTGCCTCGGCACAGTCATCCCGCTACCATGTGCTTACCAGCTTCCATATAGCAAGCAATGGCGGCTGGGATTATATTGCCCTTAACCCGGTTTCTGATAACCTGTATGTATCGCACGGCACACAGGTTAACATCATCAATAAAAATACTGGCGACTCTGTTGGTGTTATCAGTAATACCGAAGGTGTGCATGGCATTGCATTTGCCCCCGAATTTAAAAAAGGGTTTACCAGCAATGGCCGCATGAATACGGTAACGGTATTTGACATAAATG
>CANBTK010000348.1 GCA_947372365.1 Flavipsychrobacter stenotrophus
TATTGCTTTGCTCCCTTATAATGGTCTACGTGTTTGTGGAACGCCTGATGGTGATTCGCAAAGCCGGGGCTGTCGACGATAAATTCATGACCAATATCCGTGAGCAGATCGTAAAACAGAATATAGAAGGGGCCAGGGCAACCTGCAAAATGAGTGATACGCCCGTTTCCAGGGTGATAGACAAGGGGCTCAACCAGATCAACAGACCGTATGATTTCATAGAAAAATCGATGGAGAATACAGGCAAACTGGAAGTTTACAAACTGGAACGCAACCTCTCCATTCTTTCTACTATCGCAGGCATTGCACCTATTTTTGGGTTTCTGGGTACTATTGCGGGTATGATCATTTTGTTCTTTAATGTGCAGCACCAGGGTTTTTCATTAAACGCTATTGCTGCCGGTATTTATACCAAAATGGTGACCTCGGCGGTTGGGCTTATTATTGGTTTGCTGGCATATGTGGGCAATGCCTATCTTAATGCCCAGATCAATAAGAATGTGAACCGCATGGAAGCAGCTTCGGTTGAATTTTTGGATATCATAATGGAAACAACCCACAAGCAAGGATAGGAATGAACATCAAGCGCCGTTTACGCGAAGAACATGCAGGGCACCCATCGGCACTGAATGACATTTTGTTCATTCTGCTGCTGTTTTTCCTTATTATTTCTACCCTTGCCAATCCTAATGTGGTAAAGCTGAGCAATCCCAAAGCCGATAGCGATACCAAGGCAAAGCAGACCGTTGTAGTATCTATTAACGATAAGCAGCAGTTTTTTGTAGGCACCACCAATGTTTCGGTTGATTCCCTGAAGCTGCTGATAGGCGCAGCCATTACCAAGGCTAACGATGCAGAGCCCACCGTAGTTATTAACGCCGATAAACAAGCCACTGCCGATAACATAGTTGCTGTTATGCGCGCCGCCCACGACCTTAATTTAAGGACGGTGCTGGCCGTTGATAATAATAGCAGGTAGTAACCGGTTTGTTGAAGACTGTTAAGTTCTTTAAATTTGTATAAACAGCATTTTATGACTATTGCTGCCATAAGAAAGCAAGTAAAAAAAAGTATTGATGCCGCCGATGATACTACCGTGAAGATGATTCAGGCGATGTTGGAAGTACAGAAAGCCGAGCAGGTTGCTGTGCTGGAGAACCGTTTTCTAGAAATGGAGCAAGGGAAAGGAATTACACTTACTATTGGCCAGTTAGAGGAAAGGGCAAGGGCATCATTTAAAAAAAGGGTTAAAGCGGTTAAATGAGTGGGCATAATTTCACCCTTATTTTCCACCCTCTGGCCGAGGCTGATTATGCCGATGCGTATTATTGGTATGAATTGAAAGAACCGGGCTTAGGGGAGCGGTTCATGTCTGAATTCAGGCAGAAGCTTGAAAAAGTATTGGTTTCGCCAGAAAATTATGGGCCGAAAACAAAGAAAGGGTATCGGGAATCCCGCCTAAAGAGCTTTCCTTACTCAATTGTTTACAGAGTTGACATAAAAAAGCAAGTAATTTATATCAGTTCCATACATCATGAAAGTAAGCACCCTAACAATAAGTTCAGGAAATAGCTGAAATTCAAGAATGATGGCAAATTGGCGGCCATTTTACAATTACTTTATCACCGCACCTAGCATATTCTGTAGTGCATCGCCACGAAGGTCGCGGGCTATCACCTTGCCGTTAGGGTCAATGAGGAAATTAAAAGGTATAGACTGTATGCCATAAAGCTTGGCGGCATCAGCATTCCAGCCCTTCAGGTCGCTGCCGTGGGTAGGCCATGCCAGCTTATCATCCTTAATGGCTTTTTCCCAATCTTCCTTTTTATTATCCAGTGATACACTGAATACGGTAAAGTTCTTATCCTTAAACTTCTGGTACGCTGCCACTACATTGGGGTTTTCAGCACGGCATGGCTTGCACCATGACGCCCAGAAATCAATCAGAACATATTTACCTTTCAGTGAAGACAGCGTAACCACTTGCCCGTCAGGCGATGTAAGCGATATTTCTGGGGCTTGCATGCCTACATCTACATGGCCTGCAGCTGGTTTGGGCTGTTGTAGCTTGGCAGTTACTTTATTGTAATACTCTACATAGTCCTTAGTCATTTTAGAGCCTGAGAACCTGCGGCCTAAGCTTTGAGAAAATGCTTCGAGGAATGGCGCTTCGGTTGATGCATTCAGCATGCGCGCAGCCAATACCGCATTAGGTTCGTACCTTGAAGAGTCGGCATAATGTTCTACAAATTGGGTAAAACCCAGTTGCAGCCCGTCAAAATCTTTAGCTGCCACAGCCAGCAGGCTGTCTTTGCCTTGAGCTTTAAGCGAGTCCTGAACTACGCTGAGCGTGTTGATATCCCGCAGGTGCTCCCTTATAGAAACAATAAATGCTTTTAAGTCTTCGGAGCCAGGGGAGCCGGAAACAGAGTAGTTTTCGATGGCATCCCAGTCAGCCATCACCTTGATATTGCCCTTGTCAATAGACAATAAGATGAATTTGTTCTTTTTAAAGTGCAACCTGTACAAACCCGGCTCAGGTGTTATGCCACTTATTTCAAAACGGCCCTTGCTATCCGACCGTTGTGAGTCAACAATCGTGATAATATCATTAGCATTCAGTTGCTCCAGTATAACAGTTTGTTCGGGCATTTTATAAATGGCGCCCGATATCATAAACTTCCGGTTACCATTTTTACAAGCAACCAGCATACTTGATACAATAAAAAAGAAAAGTAGCCGTTTATATTTCATTCATATTTTTTTTATTTCCGGTTTGCCGCAAACGAGTATCCCTCAAAACAAAAGTAGTAAGCCAAATGTCAACAAATGCCTAAAGTTTCGGTTGGTTATGTTTGGATTAGTTAAATGTAGCCAGTTATACCTATTTAGCCCTTTGGTTTAATTTATTTTATGGATGGTTTTTTTTTATTTGGATGAAAATGCCCGGTTCAGCAAGTAAATGCAGCTCGTTAATTTGTAGAAACAGGCTTAACCAAAACAATTGCCAGCATTTGGTAAATTATTTGTTAATTAAATGAACAAGTATTGTATTTTTAGTTTTGTTTATGTAGTTTAGAGGTAAGAAAAATATAAGCATATGAAACTCAGTGAAACATGGTTTATGGAGGGGTATATAGATTTTGAGTTGCAAAAATATCGGCTGCTCGCCTACCTGAAGGAAGTAAAAGGCTGCTTTGATGAAACTAAGCTATACCCGCAATTGGCTGACGTAGTATTTCATTATAAAAACCTGCTAGCATTCAGGGAAAATAAAAAAGTGCTGCAAGACAACTTCCCCAAGCGGCTTGATCAGGTTAATGTGCAGCGCCTGGAGTTGGTATATGAAAAGATGCTGGCTGACGATGGCGTAATGCAGGAGTTGGAACAAATTACGGAGTATGCGATAGAGCAAATGAAAGGCACGATAACCGAGGGCGCCGAAATTTTTGACTTCGTGGAAAAGAAAATGCAGGTGGAGCCTATAGGTATTATGCCGCTGTATAAGAATGAGGGCTATGTATTCCTGCACTACGGTGATAAATTTGAAGTAAGGATATATAGCTACACTATAACGCTGTTTGAGCATAAAAATGCCAGGTACAAGGGCATACGGATGGAGTACATGGATACCCGCACCAAAACGCTCGCTAATACTTACCAGCAAATAAAGCTTGACGTAATACGAGACTACAGGGCCTTGCCCAATCCCGCAGTGTACAAGGTAGAGTTCCCGCTGGCAGTGCCGCTGCACGAAACGCTGTTGCCTATTGCCAAGCGGGCACTGGTAAAGCACATAGGGCACATGGCCTAGCAGGCCATGTGCGTGGCTGAGTCATTGCATGGCCCATTACATATGGTAATGTTTTGTTGTGCCTTGGCTGCTGCTGCACGGGGGATATTTTAGGTATTGCTAAAATTCCAAAATACGGGTTGCCAATACCAAACAAAACCTATCTTTGCCGTCTTA
>CANBTK010000349.1 GCA_947372365.1 Flavipsychrobacter stenotrophus
GCAACAGCATTTGAAGGGTTTTTTCCTGCTACAATAAGTGGCATGGCAGTGTGCGGGAATACCTTTGTGAGCAGGTACAATGCCGCTTCAATATTTTCGGGGTGCGATAGGTTGCCATGGTACAGGCAATACGTGCCCGCACCCTTTAGCGAGGACACCCTGCAGTACTGGTGAAATGGCGGTACAAAGGCGTGCTGCGCACCGGGGTAGCGCGCCTTAAAGTATTTGTGGTCTTCAAACGAAAGGGCATAAAATGCCTGTGCAGCGCCAAGGCTGTGCTAGTACTTTTTTAGCAGCAGCGACTCCACACTGAAAAATATTTTTTCGAAGGCATTTTTGGCTTTCTGCGCCAGCATATGGTAATACTCATGCTCCACATTATGCACCCTTATAGCCTTAAACCGCTCCTTTAGTGATGGGTGCCTAAGGAAGTAGGTAGTATGCACCCCTTCAAACAATATGGGGGCATCTATGCTTTGCAGCCGCAGTAGCAGGGCTTCGGCACACCTTGATGATACTATGTAAGGTTTTGTAAGCGATAAGCCCTTAATGCCAGTATCCCGCTGGTAATACCAGGCCTGCTCGCAATATTGTTGCAGGGCTTCAGCCTCGCCACGGCCATATTCATAGCAGTGCAGGTATATTTTGCAGCCCAGGGAATGCAGGGCCTTTATTTTATAAAACACGTCTATAGCGCCGCCATAGTCGGGCGGGTAGGGTACATCGAAGGAAACGATATGGAGCGCCTTATTCTGCAAATAGTTTTTTGTAGGTGTTAACCAGTGTTTTTGTTTCTTCCTGCCAGCAATATTTTTCGCGGGCTTTCAGGCAGTTTTGTTGCAGCTTACCGTAATAAGCCTCATCCAGCAATAGTTGGTTCAGTGCCCCGGCAATAGCATCCGGTGTAGGGTTTTCTATAAGGCTGGCTATTTCATACTGGCTATTTACGCGCTCATATTCGGGATATTTTATGCAGAGCTGCGGCACGCCATAGTGCATATAGTCAAAGAACCTGTTAGCGAGCGAAAGCCGGTTGCTGAGGCTGGTATCTTCGAACAAAGTAATCCCTACCCATGCCTGTATGGTGTAGTTGCTCAGTTCAGCAGGCGGCACATAGCCCTTAAATGTTATTTTGCCCTCCAACCCGTGTTTTTGCGTAAGGGCCACAGCTTCATCATAAAAGTTGCCGGCACCGCAAATTATCAACGGCACATCTACCAGTTTCATGGCAGGTATGAGCTGCTCAAAGCACCGGCCTACATTTACTGCGCCTTGGTATAGTATAAACCTATCTTTTTTCTCAGGTATTTGCACTGGCTTTAAAATGGTGGCGTTGCGCACAATACCATAATCAACACCATAACGCTTTTTAAAATCCTCGGCATAACATTCGCCAATGGTGTAGCCAGTTGGGAAGTTAGGCACAGTGTGGTTGGCAATCCACAGCCACATTTTGTGTACGGCGGGCCTAGATATCACTTCCTTTAAATCGGTAAATATTTCGTGGGCATCATATACCCGTTTTTTGCCGCGCAGTAGTGATGCATAGTAAACCGGCATTATGGTATCGAGGTCTATAGCACAAAATGCATCGGCTTTCCTGAACATAAGGAAGAAAAAGAGCTTGAGCCAATATTGCACATAAAGCAGTTTCCCCTCTTGCGGGGTTACCGATAGCCGCACCTGTTTAAAGGGGCGTTGTATAATGGGCTTGCTACTTTTCCTTTCCCAGCCCACCAGTGTTACGTCATAGCCGGCCTCGGTGAGCGAGGTGCAGATGCGTATCATGCGCTGGTCATAGTTCAGGTCGTTGGTAACCGTGCAAACGATTTTCTTTGGCTGGTTCATTATTAGCGGTGCAAAATACACAAAATGCCGTTGCCCCTGTTACTTTGGGCAGGGCATTCAGGCCTGCAAACATTATTAACCCTATTTCTTCTTCAATATTGCAACGGTAAGGCGGCTTACGCACACCAGTTTGCGGCTGCTATTTTTAATTTTTATGTCCCACACATGGGTTGTTGCGCCCAGGTGCAGCGGGGTGGCAGTAGCAGTTACCAGCCCTTCCCGCACTGCGCTTATGTGGTTGCAATTGATTTCAATGCCCACGCAAATCTGCTTAGTGGTATCAATTGTGAGCCAGGAGGCAACGCTGCCTATGGTTTCGGCAAGTGCGGCTGACGCACCGCCATGTAATAAACCGTAGGGTTGATGCGTTGTACTATTTACCGGCATTGTAGCTACCAGGAAATCCTCGCCAATTTCGGTAAAAAGGATATTCAGGTGGCTTCCCAATGTGTTGTTTGACAGTGCATTCAGCTCATCAATGCTAATTTGTTGTTTATTCCATACCATTTGTTTTGTATAAATATTTTTACTTATGTTTTAAAATTATAGGTCAGCCCTACATGCTAAATAACTAAGCAATACTATTACTTTTGGCACACTATTTAAATAATTTTTTGTAAGTCCGTATGAATACAATTTTGGTTGCCGGGGCCGGTAAATCATCCTACTACCTGATACAATACCTTTTAACACACGCCCCCAAGAATAAATGGAGTGTAATAATTGCAGACGGGGATGCCAATGCTATAGCCGAAAAGGCTGGGGACAGCCCCTATGCCGAGATGGCGGTAATAGACATTACGAATGCCAAGCAGCGTGAGCCCTTGGTAAAGCGTGCAGATATTGTTGTGTCGCTGATGCCCCCGCACCTCCATATCCACCTTGCAAAAGATTGCCTGAAGCATAAAAAGAACCTGATAACATCTTCCTACGTATCGGAAGAGCTGAAGGCTATGAACCAGCAGGTAAAAGATGCTGGCCTTATGTTTATGTGCGAGATGGGCCTGGACCCGGGCATTGACCATATGACGGCCAGTAAAATAATCAACAGCATACACAGGGTTGCAGGTTCTATTTACAGCTTTAAGTCATATTGCGGCGGGCTTATAGCACCCGAAAGCGACAACAACCCATGGCATTACAAATTTAGCTGGAACCCAAGGAATGTGGTAACTGCGGGCCTGGGTGGCGCAAAATTCCTGAGCAATGGCAAGGAGATAGATGTGCCCTACGAAAAGATTTTTGAAAATAACAAGAAGATAAAGGTAGACGGGCTGGGCCAGTTGGCGTATTACCCTAACAGGGATTCGCTGATGTACATGGATGCCTACGACATACCCGATATTAAAACGTTTGTAAGGGCTACACTCCGATACCCGGCATTCTGCCTGGGCTGGGAGGCCTTAATAATGCTGGGGCTTACCACTCAGGACGATATGTTTGAAAAAACCGGCCAGACCTTAACTACCTGGTTAATGTCTAAGTGCGGTTGTAATGACAAAGCCAATTTGAAAAATTGCGTTACGAACAAACTGGGCCTGGAAGCTGATACCAAAGTAATAGGCTTGTTGCAGTGGCTGGGCTTTTTTGACGATTACCCACTAAAGCCGGGAAGGCAGTCATCGGCCGATATTTTGCTGGAACTGTTACTGGAAAGGTGGAGCATGGCTTCTGCTGAAAAGGACATGGTGGTGATGCAGCACGAATTTGAGTACCTCCACAAGGGCCATAAAACCAAGCTTACCAGTACCATGGTTTTAAAGGGCGAAAGCAGGGAGCATTCTGCAATGGCTAAGACCGTAGGCTACCCAATGGCTATACTGGCGCAAATGGTACTTAATAAGAAGATTATGCCACCATTTGGCGTTGTAATACCTACCATGCCGCAGGTGTATAAGCCTGTACTGGCTGAACTGGCCCGCCATGGCATCGTTTTCATTGATGAGGTGTCGTAAAACCTGACTATAAATTAAAATACTTGAAGCTGTAGCCTACACATTGTGCTACAGCTTTTTTTATGGGCTGGTAGCTACATGTGTGTTGCAACATAGCCCATGCTTTAACACAGTTGCACTTCGAATGGGCAGAACAATGGCTTCATATTTAATGCGTCGCGGCGCT
>CANBTK010000350.1 GCA_947372365.1 Flavipsychrobacter stenotrophus
AGGGTGAAGGCGCAAAGAACTCAATACCCAATGCTGCTACGGCCAAAATAAATATGCGGCTTGTGCCCGGCCAGCAACCCGCGAGGCTTGAGTTTTTAACCAGAGCTTTTATCAATAACCTAACACCACCGGGCTTCAGGGTTTCAATAAAAGCATCATCCCCGGCAATGCCGGTGGTTTTGCCAACAGGGAATTGCTTTCTGAAAGCCGCAGCCCTTGCATACGAAACTGCCTTTGGGGTAATGCCCATCTTCCTGCGCAGCGGCGGCACCATACCCGTAGTAAATATGTTTAAAGAAATTTTAGGCGCGCCTACCGTACTTATGGGGTTCGCACTGCCATCCGATAATATGCATGGCCCCAACGAGCAGTTTTACCTGCCCAATTTTATTAAAGGCATACAAACCAGCATTCAGTTCATGAACAACGTTTCTTCTTTAACCAAATACAAGCAACCAAAACATTTAGCAAAATGAGCCAATCAAATTACGAATTCGAATTTGCAGAATTATCTGCTTCGCCACTGGCCGAAATATACAGGGAATTGTATGGGGAAGCCGAGGGCAATGAAATGGCCGGCGAAATATGGCAAACGCTTAAAAAATACGGCAAGCAGGCAGTTGACAGGTACGGTAGGCCAATACTACTCACCTTGGGGCTGCTCAGCCAACCCAAGCCGGTAGACCCCTTTGAGGCAGAACGAAAAATGAAGGCCGCAGTTAGCCAGCCAGCAAATGGCACGGAGGCCAAAACAGGTACAGGGCCTGCCAACGAGTTTGAAGCTTCGCAACTTGCCGAAATATACAGGGAATTGTATGGCGAGGCACTGGGCAATGAAATGGCTGAGGAAATATGGCCAACCCTAAAACAATACGGTAAGCGGGCGGTTGACAAATGGGGACGGCCAATAATGCTTGCCCTGGGGCTCCTCAACCAGCCTAAGCCTGTAGACCCATTTGAAGCAGAACGGAAAATGAAAGCAGCGGTTACGGCACCCGCACGCCCTCAGAACCAGGGAGGAGGGCCTGACCCGGTAAAAGAGCTAGAGGCATCGCCACTGGCAGAAATATTCAGGGAATTATACGGGGAAACTGTGGCTAATGAAATGCTATATGAAGATGGTAAGGGGAACTGGCTGCGAAAGGCGGCTCCATATGTGCTAGCCTTGGCCGGCATTACAAATACAGACCCTGTAACCCGGCAATGGAAGCCGGTAGACCCATTTGAAGAACGCCAAAAAATAGAACAAGTTGTAGCGGCAGCACAAACAGAAAAGAGAAACAGGAGGCCCGGCACCCCTCCCTCAAAGGAATTCGAATCCGTTTTGGATGGCATTTTCAGGGAATCGGGCTATTCATCAGCTTACTAAAAAAACACCCTATGCTTATTATAGATTCGCATTGCCATGCAGGCAAGGGTGACGGGCTTACCGGGCCCTGGGATACCAGTGCCCCACTGCGGGACTTCATGAAATGGACGGCCGAAGCCGGGATTCATAAAACCAACCTGTTTGCCGCCTTTAATTCCAACTATGCTGTGGCTAATAAAGGCGTAGCCAAAATAACCCTTAGCGACCCTTCCCGGTTCTACGGCTACATCTTCCTGGATGCCCGCCGCGACCAGGGCCGTATTTTTGAAATGGTAAAAACTGGTGTAGAAAAATACAAGTTTTGCGGCATAAAAGTACACCGCCACGATGCCCGCATTTCGCGCGAAATATGTGAGGCTGCGAGGCGGTTTTCACTGCCTGTGCTGTATGATGTAATGGGCGAAGTATGGAGCGTGGAGCTGATAGCCAGGGAATACCCTGATGTTAACTTCATTATACCCCACCTCAGCAGCTTTGCCGATGACTGGCGGGCGCAGCAATCATTCATAGACAAGCTGGTAAAACACAAAAACGTATATACCGATAGCTCCGGCGTGCGGCGGTTTGACCTCCTGAAGGAAGCTTATGAAAGGGCGGGCGCACATAAAATACTTTTTGGGTCAGATGGACCGTGGCTGCACCCCGGCGTGGAGCTATCCAAGATATTCGCACTTACTTCGTCAGAGCAGGACCTGGGCAATATGCTGGCTGGCAACTTCCTCAGGCTGGCGAAGCTACCAGTGGTTAACGTACCTGTTGCTGAAATATGGTAACCCTATCCCGAGAACAGTGCGAAGCCGCTGGCCTACATGTTAATTTTCAGTAAGCGTATCATCAAGGCTCTGCAAATCGCCGTTCATTTTTGTCCATAGTTGTATGGAACGGTCGGTAAGCCCCAGCTTTAATGCAGCACGCTGTATATTGCCATTTTCCTGGCCCAGGGCAATTTTTATGGCAATATTCCCTACCATGTCCTTTATCTCTTTAACACCAATACCTGTGAGTATTGACTTGTGTATGCCCTGGTGCAGCAGGCTGTTGTACTCCATATTTTCAACCTCGCTTTTTACCGACCTCAGCTCTTCTTTCGGCAGAAGCCCAATAGTCAGTGGGCCTGTGCCGGGGTATTTAAGCACCAGCCTGTTAACTAGTTGTTTCAGCTCCCTTATATTACCGGGATAGCTGCGGCTGGTAAGGAAGCTCATCAACTTATCATCAACCTCCACGTATTTCTCGCCGTTGAACGCCTCCGTGAGGAAATGCTCCACCAACTGGGGGATATCTGCAATGCGCTCCCGTAAGGGCGGCAGCTCTATTACCCAGCCCGATAGCCTGAAGTAAAGGTCTTGCCTGAAACGGTGCTGGTGCACTTCATCAACAAGGTTCTTATTCGTGGCACTTACCAGCCTGAAATCGGTTTGCTTCCAGATATTGCTGCCCACCCTTTTGTAGGTGCCTTCCTGTATAACGCGCAAAAGCTCTGCCTGCAGGCTCAGGGGCAGCTCCCCTATTTCATCCAGGAAAAGGGTCCCCTTATTGGCAAGGGCGAAGGCACCATCGCGCGAAGCAATGGCATTGGTATAAGCCCCTTTTTCATGCCCGAAAAATTCCGACCCCGACAATTCTGAAGATATAGAAGAACAATCGGTGAGTATTAAATCAGACTTATCTATACGGGTATCCAGCTGGTGTATCAGCCTTGAAATAAGTTCCTTGCCGGTTCCGCTCTCGCCCGTAATCAACACCGATAGGTTAGAGAACCGAGCCACCTCCACCACCTCACGCAGCGTTGACAGCCATTTATCGGAGCACCCAATTATGTTCTTCTTTATTTTGGGCGACTGCAGTACATTCTCAATTTCAAGCCACCGCTCTACCCTTTTCACTATTACTTCCGATGCATTGAATAGTGATTCCCAGCATAATACATCAGAAGCACCCTCGTTGAGTAATTCCCAATACGTGGCCTTATCCACATCATCCTTGCCTACTGAAATAGATATAGTATAGTTGTTGCCCGCCTCCTTCCGGTTGCGCAGGAAACTAAAGACCTTATCAAGCGGGGTCTTCCTGTTAAAAAACAAAAGGCAGGGGACATTTGTAACTATGTGCGAAATCGCCTGAAACTTCTTTTCTATTTTCTTAATCTCCTGGCTGATCGACTCCAATATCTCCGGCGTTGAAGAAAAATCTTCAAACAAGCATGGTATATTTAGTGTCTTCAATGCCATATCAAAAATAGAGGGTTACAAATGTAATAATTTTATAGAAATAAAATAGTTGATTTAGATTTATTTTTTAAATAAAAAATAGGCAATTTTATTAGCCGTATTTTTACTAATCCGCTAGCCCCCATACTGGCTATCCTCCCTACCAATAATGAGCAAGTTTAACTGGTGCAAGGCATGCAAGGTAGAAGCGTGCTTCATATTACGCAGTAACATAAGTATATTGCATAAACAACACTTATGGAGCCATATTTACTGACCGAAGAAAACTCCCGCTACGACCATCTTGAAAAAATGGATGTTGGCGAAATTGTAAGGAACATTAATAACGAGGACAAAACAGTAGCACTGGCGGTTGAAAAAGCGCTGCC
>CANBTK010000351.1 GCA_947372365.1 Flavipsychrobacter stenotrophus
ACAACCAGTTCGGCAATAAAGCCGGTAAGGAAGAAAAACGTGCCTATAATGATGGTGGTAAGGGCTACATAAAAGCCTACTTTATTGGTAAGGCCGAAGGCTGCGCCTTCCTGAAAGCGCTCTACGATGAGCCATATGGCAAACACGAAGCCTGTTAAAAAGGTAAGTGCCCCCAGTGCGCCAAAAAGGTGCATGGGCTTCTTGCCAAAGCGGCTTACGAACTGTATAGAAAGTAAATCAAGGAAGCCGTTAATAAAACGCTCCCAGCCAAATTTTGATGTGCCGTATTTACGGGCGCGGTGTTGTACTACTTTTTCGCCTATTTTCTTAAACCCGGCATTTTTGGCCAGCACAGGTATAAAGCGGTGCATTTCGCCATAAACCTCTATACTTTTTATCACCTTGCGCTTGTACGATTTAAGCCCGCAGTTCATATCATGCAGCTTTATGCCGGTAAGTGCCCGGTTTACGCCATTGTATAGCTTTGATGGCAGGTTTTTGGTAACAGCATTGTCGTAGCGTACTTTTTTCCAGCCGCTTACGAGGTCAAAGCCATCATTAACAATCATATTATACAGGCCGGGTATCTCGTCGGGGCTATCCTGCAGGTCGGCATCCATAGTTATTACCACATTGCCCTGTGCAGCCTTGAAACCTTCGTAGAGCGCAGGGCTTTTGCCATAGTTGCGCTGAAAACGCAGGCCTTTTACCCATTGGTACTTTGCCGACAGTTGCGCAATAACGTTCCAGCTATCATCGCTGCTGCCATCATCAATCATAATGATTTCGAAAGCGTAACTATTTTCGGTACACACCCTCACAATCCACTCCACCAGTTCGGGGAGGGACTCTTCTTCATTAAACAAGGGTACCACTATAGATAGGTCTAGCTTCATGATGCGCTAAAATACAGTTTTTATTATTAGTGGGATAAAAACGGCAGGAAAGTTTTGTTATTGTTGTATCCCACGTTAAAAAATGTGAAAGGGCGTTGCAATCACCATCAGGTTATATAATCCCCTCCCGCATGAGGTCGTGAATATGCAGCATGCCCGCATACTTGCCATCCTTGGTAACTACAAGCTGCGAGATATTGTTGGTGCGCATCAGCGCCAGCGCTTCGGTAGCCAATTCGCCTGCTTCTATCGACTTAGGGTTGGGCGAAAGTATGCCGGCGGCTTTAAGCTGTGCCGGGTTTTCGTTCTTTTCCAGCATGCGGCGCAGGTCGCCATCGGTAATAATGCCGGCAATGCCGCCATCATCGTTAATTACCGCTGTTGCGCCCAGGCGCTTGCCCGATATTTCATAAATAATTTCGCGCAGGCTGCTATCCGGCTTCACTTTAGGCTGCTCGTTGGCATCGCTCATATCGCCTACCCTCAGGTACAGGCGCTTGCCCAGTGCGCCGCCGGGGTGGTAGCGCGCAAAATCTTTTTCGGTAAAGCCCTTCAGGTTCAGCAGGCATACCGCGAGTGCATCGCCCATAACCATTTGTGCAGTAGTGCTGGTGGTGGGTGCAAGGTTGTGCGGGCAGGCTTCCTTGGCCACAGTAGTATTCAGGAAAATATCGGCCTGAGTTGCGAGGTAAGATGTTTCGGTGCCGCATATGCCTATTACAGGGTTACCGAAGTTTTTAATAAGTGGTACCAGTACTTTTATCTCTGGGCTGTTGCCGCTTTTGCTTATTACTATGGCTACATCATCGGGCTGTATCATGCCCAGGTCGCCGTGAATGGCATCAGCGGCGTGCATAAATAGCGATGGCGTACCCGTAGAGTTAAATGTAGCCACTATTTTCTGGGCTATTACAGCACTCTTGCCTATGCCGCTCACAACCACACGCCCCTTGCTTTCGTGTATTACACGTACCGCTTCTATGAACGAAACATCAATATATTTCATTAGCATGGTAACCGATTCGGCTTCTAGCCTTATGGTGTCAAGCGCATTTTCGAGTACTGATTCCGCTGAAAACATGGGGCAAAGGTAAATTTTAATGGTGAATGGTAAATTGTAAATGATAAATTGTGTGCTACAGGGAATGGCTGGTGGGGGATTGGGCAATCCCAATGTCATTTAGTTAAGAATATAGAGAATAGCTGTTTTGCCTAAATATTTGAATTTCAATTTCATTCAAGCATAAAAAAAGCCATTGGGATAAAGGATGAAATAAATCATTCCTTTATGGTCGACAAAAACACACCCAATGGTAGAAGCAAACATACTTATAATTAATGAGCTGATGTATTTTTTAGATACGGTAAGCAAAGACCCTGAATTCCGGAAACTGGTTGCAATTGGAGATTCTGATTTTAGCCGTACCCGAAAGTTGCCTTTGGAACGTGTTGCTGGTATTATTTTAAATATGCCCAAACGTAGCCTCAGCATCGAAATTCAGGAGTTCTTTGATTGTTTGGGTAATGATTTAGCTGGATGTACAAAAGGAGCATTTAGCCTGCAACGCAGCAAACTCAATCCATTGTTTTTTAAAGCCTGGAATAAGTGGTTAGTGCACAATTTCTATCATTATTATGGACAGCATGTAAGGCGGTGGAGAGGGTTTATGTTACAGGCCGTGGATGGGTCTTCAGTATACCTTCTTGACAAAAAGGAAATAATAGAGTATTTCGGCAAGTGTGGCGGTAATCAGCGCGGCGGAACACCCATGGCTCGGGTAGTGCAAATACATGACGTATTAAATGGCATCACTTTGTGGGGGGATATTTATCCAATTGATAGGTCAGAGCGATCAATTATAACCGGGCAAGTGCCTAATTTTAATATAGACAGCATCACTCTCTTTGACCGTGGTTTTTCTGGATATGGGTTAGCTTACCTGATGCTTAATGAAGAGTCCCCCCGCCATTTTGTAATCCGTTGTAAGGTTGATTTTAATGAACAGATCAAACAGTTTGTGCGCAATAAAAAAGGAAGTATAATTACCGAACTCACCCCAAGTAAAAACTCAATAGACGTACTTCGTCAAAATGGATATATAGTTACAAAGAAAACAACCATTACAGTAAGGATGGTGAAATTTATGTTACCGTCGGGCGAAATGGAAATATTAATTACCAACTTGTACGATGAAACTAAATATAGTGTTGCAGACCTGAAATACCTATATGGTTTACGCTGGGGGATAGAGGGCAGGTATAGTAAGCAAAAGAACCAATTACAGATGGAACAATTTAGTGGCTATCGGGTAATTTGCGTACAACAAGATTATGCAGCTATGCTTTTTGTTGCCAACCTCCAAAAACTCATAGAAAAACAAAGCCATGCTTATTTGAACAGGGTCAGCCAGACGCGAAAATTTAAATATCAGATAAACTGCAACGTAAGCTGGGCCGCATTAAAACATAATATTGTCAGATTGCTTTTATTGGATAACCCCTACGAAATACTCATGCAACTGCAACAAGCCTTTGAAAGAAACCTGGAACCCATCAGGCCTGACAGGCACCTTCCTCGAAATCGAAAAACCAGAAGACAAAATGGAAAATACCAAACTTATACAAATTACAAAAGAGCAATATGAGCTTAACTAAATGACATTGTGGGCAATCCTACCCAAACGGGAGAGCCAAACCTGCGTTCAAAACGGGGCAGGATTGCCTTTTGTATCTGCGCAAACTACTATATTTACGCTGCCTCATTATCCATCACCGGGGGCAAAACAAGCCATGAAAATTAAGAAATTACTTATTGCAGCGTTCCTTTGCCTGGGCAGTGCCTTTTGCCATGCACAAAAAACAGCCGATGGCATAAAGTTTGCCACCTGCCTGAACAAAAAAGGGCTCCCTAAAGATTTTTATAAAGGTAAATATGTGGTGCTCGATTTCTGGGCCACATGGTGTGGGCCATGCATCGCATCTTTCCCCAGGGTAAATGCGCTGGAGCAGCAATACCATACCAAACCCAAAGTTGTATTTGCGTCAATAACCAGCGAACAGCCTGCATATG
>CANBTK010000352.1 GCA_947372365.1 Flavipsychrobacter stenotrophus
GGTGGAAGAAGCAGTGCTGACTGAATTCGACCGTATCACAGAACGCGGCGGCGTATTGGGCGCAATGGAAACCATGTACCAGCGCGGCAAGATACAGGAAGAAAGCCTGTACTACGAAACGCTGAAGCATACCGGGGAGTTCCCTATTATTGGTGTAAACACCTTCCTGAGCTCGAAAGGTTCTCCAACCGTTTTACCTCGTGAGGTGATACGCTCTACCGAAGAAGAAAAAGAGTTCCAGATACGTTCCGTACAAAACCTTTGGAAGAGAAGCGGTAGTAAGGGCGAAGAAGTGTTACACACACTCCAGCAGGCAGCCATACACAACAAAAATGTATTTGCCGAACTTATGGAAGCTGTTAAGTATTGTTCGCTTGGGCAGGTTTCAAAAGCATTGTTTGAAGTGGGCGGGCAGTATAGGAGGAACATGTAGTTTTAAAAATTAAAAGTAAAAAAGTAAAAATTAAAAGCGGCGGCTGAGGTAAGCCCTCAATTTGTCGTAGCTTTGCAATAGTTCTTTGAAAGTTTATAAGATAGTTTGCAACCTAGATAAAATGAGGACTGTAGACTGTAAATTGTAAACTGCCAACTAAAAAACCCGGGGCCGACCGGTTTTGACAGCATAGAGCAGGGTATGTAAGCATGTAGTGCGTTGTGTAATTAGCACTTAAATCAGAATACTCAAACCATATAAGGCGAATATTCTTACGCCATGGCTGCCTAATCAGAGATTAGACATACATTATAGCCGCCGGGAGGGCCGCCTGTTGCCATCCCCGCCGCCGAATCAAACAATAACAGGATAAGCTCCGGATTGCTGCGCTCCGTGGTCGAAAACTAAAGTGGCTAGGGGTGGAGTAGGTTTGTCCTGATCCGGCTACATCCCGAAAACCAATCCAGGAATACACATGTAGAAAGCTTATTGGGCATATGTTTGGACGCGGGTTCGACTCCCGCCGGCTCCACAGATTAGAGTAACAAAAAAGTTTAAAGCCTGCAAATCATTGATTTTCAGGCTTTAAACTTTTAGCTTTGTATCAAAATTCTCAAATTTTCGCAAAATTCGGGAGTAAAAATAGTTAGTAAAATCGTTTATAAATTTTAACTTCCTAATGACTGCTTCACTAATTGCTTATCAACATGTTTAGCAGGGAAATATAGTGTAAAATATTAAAATAGTGTCCATCCTGGGTTTAATTTATAGTTTGTTTGTACTTTTGATCTTCGGTGTTTAATCGAGTGTTTTCGGCATACAAATGCCCAACTTCTTAAAGCTGGGATACTTTGTGAGTCATTTTGCAAATCAAAATTGCAAAAAATACATATTAAAAGTGATTAAGACAAATGAACAATGACCTGAAATTTAGATTTGCTCAAGCAGACGACCTAAATGATATCATAAGAATGTTATCGGACGACACTCTTGGTGCAACAAGAGAAAAATTTGAACCTATCCTTTCGGATAAATATTTAAAGGCATTTAAAAATATCATCAACGACGCAAACCAAGAGCTGACAATCGTTGAAATGAATGGCGAAAAGGTTGGAACATACCAGTTGACATTTATTCAATATTTAACACATCAAGGAGGCCTTAGAGCTCAAATAGAAGCTGTAAGAATAAATTCAATTTATCGTGGACAAGGAATTGGGACAAGAATATTTGAATATATTATAAACAGAGCAAGGCAAAGGGGCTGTAATATGGTACAACTAACGTCAGACAAGAAACGACCAGATGCAATTAAATTTTACGAAGCGATTGGTTTTGTTCCTACTCACGAAGGAATGAAACTGAAATTATAAAATTCCTGCGTATCTTGACAATAGAAAATCAAAAGCGGTCAGAAATTGTGGACATGCAAAAAAAGTGAATGCACAGCAGCAGGCTTAAGAAATTGGTGGTTCAGTGGATAACTGGATATTTGTTCTTCGTATCAAATATTGTAAAGGCAGAAAGTTAATACTTCAAAATCGCTAGCTTCTTGTAGTAAATTGGAACTTCCAGGCCTTCAAAATACGATACAACTAACCTTGCATCTACGTGACATAAATCGCCTGGCTTTACTATATTGTTTGAAAGGCCTACATCAGCAGGAAAAACATACTTGATAATATATTCTTCTAATTTTGCAGGTGTTTCGTGGCGATAATTTTCATTTAACACATTGAATATATAAGTGTCCATGTCCGTCTATGATGCAATTCGTGGACAAGCGTACAATGCCCATCGTATGTTGAGGAGTTTTTCCCATTTTTCTATTTTGTAATAGTCTTCACTTAGTACAAAAATCACGGGTTACTAACCTAAACAGTAATTAAAAAGCTTTATCATATTGCAAGTCGAACGAGCAATTCAACCGAGAAAGAAAATGGACGAACCAAAATTAGAGTTGATTTGTCCTGTAATTCGACTTGGCTGGGTAGAGTTTGAGCTTAATATCTCTTCTATTTAAAAACTCTTTTAGAGTATATACTTTCTCAAAAAACTCCATCAACCGGTTCGACATTTCGTCCGTTGAGTCTATAAAAAAAGGTTTCAAGCTTTCGCTTGAAACCTTTTTTTATAGACTATTTAGCCAGTAAAGAAGCCGCATTACTGGGCTACGCCCTATACCCCAGGCAGCAAAAAACTAAAGGTTGACCCGTTGCCCGGTTCGCTGGCTACCCAAACCTTTCCCTTCTGGGCTTCAATAAAATCTTTCGATATTGCCAAACCGAGCCCTGTACCTTTCTCCTTTGAGCCCGGCACTTTAAAGTACCGCTCGAACAAACGAGGGACATATTCGGCTGCTATGCCCGGCCCGGCATCCTGAACAGAAAAAACCACCCCACCTTCGCCCTGCCGGGCGGTAACGTTTATTGTGCTTCCCTCCTCCGAATATTTGATGGCATTTGTAAGGAAATTATTCAGCACCCAGGTACTTTTATCCGCATCCGCTTTCACCGGGGGAAGGCTGGCCTCCAGCGCCCTCATTATGGTTATGTTTTTATCCCTTGCACTTGCAGCAACAGTTGCCAGTGCACTATCCACAATTAATGCAGGGCTTACTTCCTGCACGTCCAGCTGAATGCGCCCTGCTTCCACCTGCGATATATTCAGCAGCTCGCTCAGTATATTCAGTATCCGTTGGTTATCTTGTTTAAGGTTTTGTATCAGCTCCTTTTGGTCGCCTGACAATTGGCCTATGCGCTCATCTTCCAGCAGCTTTAAGCTAAGGCCGGATGCGGCAAGTGGCGTTTTTAGCTCGTGAGATATGGTGGCTATGAAATTCGTTTTCGCAACATCCAGTTCCTTAAAGGGCGTAATATTCCTCAGCACAATCACCCTGCTATTGCCGTTGCCCTGCGTTACATCAATCACTTCCTTAATAAAATAGTTTTCCCTGCCGCCAATTACAATTTTTATAGGTGCCGGCGAATCGCTGGCTATCAGAAAATCAAAAATACTGCTGGCTTTACTCACCTCGGCAATAGGCAACCCTACAATTTCGCCAGATTTTAAACCCAGTAATTGCAATGCCTGAAAGTTTGCAAACAATATAGTGCCATTCCCGTCAATGCCTATGCTGGGGTCTTTGAGGCTATTGATAACCGCTTCAGCACGCCCTTTTTCGAACATCAGTTTATTCACGCTGCTGTTTTCAAAATACTCCAGCCTTTCCGCCATGCTGTTAAAAGCATCGGCAAGCCGCCCAAATTCATCCCTGTTATCTATACGAATGCGGTACTTATAGTTTTTGTTGCTCACTTCCTTAATGGCCTGCGCCAGGTGGAGGATGGGATTAGTGACTATAGAAGGGAAATTAAGCGAAAAAGTAAATGCAATAAGGAACACAATAGCCACCAGCCCTACTATTACATCGAGCGCACGCTCGGCGGTGGCTTCAGCCTTTGCGTTTTTGTTATGTATGGCATTCATATTCAGCTCCAGCACCCTGCCTATAGCGCCATTTATGGCACTCA
>CANBTK010000353.1 GCA_947372365.1 Flavipsychrobacter stenotrophus
CCATAAGCCTTCCGGTAACATTTAACCACGCGGTAACGTCTTCGTTTACCGCATCAGCCCCTAGTGTTTGCCTGGGTGCTCCTGTTACTTTCACCAACACATCTACAGGCGGCGGCCTTACTTATTCATGGTCGTTTGGCGATGGTACCACCTCTACCGATGCTAACCCCGTTCATTCTTATTTGCAGGGTGGCGACTACACCGTGCAACTTACCACTACCGATTCTATCCCTTGCCCGGCAACTGCTACCCCGGTAAACGTACAGGTGGTATCTATTAGCGCTATTGCTGCGCCGCACGATACTATTGTATGCCTGCGCCAGCCTATGAGTGTGTTCTCAACAGCAACCGTAGAGCCATCTTCGCTTACCAACATTGCTTACCAATGGTCGCCAGCTACCAACCTTGACAACGCAACATCTGCAACGCCTCATTTCGTAGGCGTAGGCGACTTTACGTACACTGTAACTGCTACAGTATTGCCATTGGGCTGTGCTGCCAGCGATGTGGTAACTATACACTCCAAGCCGCCTATAGTATTGACAGGGTTAACTGCCGAAACGACTATTGCGTATGGCGAAAGCATACAGCTCAACTCAATGGGCGCATATATTTATTCATGGGCACCTGATAACGGCACACTTACCAACCCTAATATCAACAACCCGATAGCTACGCCTACCGATACCACTACGGTTTACATGGTAATAGGCTCCAGCCTTTATGGCTGTAAGGATACAGCCTACATTACCATACATGTAGACCAGACAGTGTATGATGCCATGCCTACTGCCTTTACCCCTAATGGCGACGGAACCAACGATGTGTTCAAGGTATTTAACCTTAAATACCAGAAGCTGGTTGACTTCAGGATTTACAACCGGTGGGGCCAGGAAGTATTCCAGACTGCCGACCCTAAAAAGGGCTGGGATGGCACTTTCAACGGCACACCAGTGGACATGGGCGTGTATAACTACCAGGTAATTATTGCCTACCCTGATGGCAAGCAGAAAGCCAGTGCCGGCACTGTGACCCTGATAAGGTAATAGGCCACTTAATAATACTATTCCCGAACCATTGCCTTACCCAAGGCAATGGTTTTTTATGCGTCTATTTTATTGTAACTTGTTGTGGCTATTATGAAAGTACCCGGTACTTTATTGTTCATTTTGCTATCGCTTCCTGCTTGTTTTGGGCAGCGGGCTGCCATGCACTTAGATAGTGTATATGCAGGCAAGGTTATTTATGATGATGTAGGCTCATTCAGGTTCGGTGTTGCTGAAGCTCATTATCGGGGTAAACTTGGATTTATAGACACCAATGGCAACAAGCTAACTGATTTCAAATATGGCAAAGCCCTTCGGCGCTCCCGAAATAAGCTATTGGTGGAGAGCAATGGGAAGCTGGGAATAATTGATTCCTCAGGCTGGGAATTGTTGCCTTGCATTTTCGACTTCATGTATAATCAACGTTCTGGGATGTACTATTCAGAACTCAATTTGAATAAAGATATTATTGTTGTAAAGGGCAACAAATTTGGTTTGTATTACACTTCAGGGGAAATGGCGTTTCCATGCATTTACGACACTATCTTCTATTTTCGGGGTAATTATGCTATTGCAAAGCTGAATGGCAAATTTGGCGTTATTAATAAATAAGGCCGTGTTATTGCCCCATTTAATTTCACCGACGCCAATCTTTACTATTCAGAAGGTATGATAGCAGTTGCCGATACTGTGAATGGGACAAAACAATGGGGTGTCGTTGACGCAGCAAATGCGAAAATAATTCCTTGCCGTTACGAAAGAGTAGGAAATTTCAGCACTGGTGTTGCTCCTGTCTGGAAAAACGGCAAATGCTGGTTTATCGATGCCAGCGGGCAGCAAGTCTTCAATTCCTTTTATGAAGATATTAGGGTAGGTATTCTTGACGAATTTGCCGACGGCTTTGCTTCGGTTAAAAGAAATGGAAAATGGGGATTGATAAACAGAAATGGCAGGTTGGTGATACAGTGCCAATATGCGAATGATATTGATAATGTTATTGATGGACTGGCAGTGGTGAAGAATAAGGATGGCAAATATGGAGTAATTGACACAGGCAACCATATTGTAATCCCATTTGAGTACGAGCATATTGGGGGATATAATGACGGGCGCATACGGGTATCTAAGAATCGCAAATACGGGTTCGTTGACAGGAATAATAGGGTGGTTGTCCCAATAATTTACGCTTATGCAGGCTATTTTAAAAGGGGCGTAGCCGAAGTAGAAGATACAACCCTCGGCTATGCACGGCCTGCTCCAGGCTATTACATTGACACAAATGGCAAGAAGGTTGAAATAGCAGTGTTGGAAAATACTGAACAGGCTAACAGGCAACCTACTGGCAAATACATACAGGTTGAGGCATTTTCTGATGGGCTTGCAGCGGTACTCAGTGGAAACAATAAATGGGGTTTTATCAACGAGTTTGGAGCCGAAGTTATTCCGTGCAAGTACGCTTCTGTTACTCAGTTTGTTGGAGGCTACTCATCAGTGTATTCCGAAGGGCACCATTTCATAATCAACAAAGCAGGCAAGGAGGTATTTCAGGGCTTCCATTATCGTATTGTGCGCGCAGTTCAAAACAACAGGTTAATTGTGGCAGGCAATGATAAGTACGGAGTAACAGATACTAATGGCAAATGGATTGTGCCATGCAAATACAACAATGTTGGCCAATTTTCCGGTAGGTTAATCCCTGTGCAATTGGAAGGGGCGATTGGTTATATCAACCGCAAGGGTGCCTGGAAAATTCACTACGAAAATTCCGGCCGGTTTTATAGTGGCGGTTACTACTATGACAGAAGGTATTTTGGGCTGTACGAAGATTCAATTTATGATTATGGCGTCCACGATCACTCAGTATTAAGTGCTATTTCGTACTCTTACCTTGGCGATTTTCGCGAAGGGTTAGCGCCAGTATCTCAGAACGATAGTGCTGGTTATATAGACAGAAGAGGTAAAACAGCCATCCCCTTTAATTTTGCTTCAGCCGGGGAATTTAAAAATGGCATTGCACTGGTTTCAAAGAAAACAAAGTATGGCTTCAAAAGCGGGATAATTGACAAGAGAGGTAGGCTTGTTTTCCCCTGGAGATATAACATTCTCAGCAACTTCTCTGATGACGGGCTTGCTGTAATTAAAGTCAATGGCCGGTATGGTTTTATAAGCAAAACTGGAGAACTTGCTATTCCCTGTATCTACGATTTTTGCCCAGGGATGTCCGAAGGCAAAAATGCCCTTATCCCCGTTTACAAAAATGGCCAGTGCGGCTATATTGATAAAACCGGGAAGCGGGTATTGTGGTTTGAGTAAGGGCCAAATACCTTAGCCGAGGGTATTTCTGGTAACCCCGGTTACAACAACGGGTAATACCTTTCCCTCAGCACATTCATATGGTGGATTGTGTGGCCTGCTATAATGAAGCCTATGGCCAGTACCGATACCGGGTTGCCATTGGTAGTGCCTTCGTGCAGCAGCACGCTATCAGAAAAACTTTTGAACAGCATGGCGTTCGATTCCCTTACGCAGGCAAATTCAGCCAGCAGTTCGTCCAGGCTGCGCCCGTTGGCGCCCGATGTTTCGGCATATAGGTTTTCATCAAAGCCCGGCAGTGGGGTCTGGTCGGTGCGGGCTATGCGCATAGCCCTGTAAGCGAACACCCTCTCGCAGTCTATCAGGTGTTGTATAGTGTCTTTTACCGTCCATTTTCCCGGCGCATAAATTGTATCGCCAAGGGCGGCAAAGTTGGCTTTTTCAGCCTGCAGGTAGGTTGCGCCAAATTGGTTGAATGCCTCGATGACACTGGCATCGCCTACAAGGTTAATATACCTGTCAAAATACACAGGCATGGTTATAATAGCTGATTTTTTCATGGTGGCTATGTGTTCTGTATTATAGGGTATGCGGTGTG
>CANBTK010000354.1 GCA_947372365.1 Flavipsychrobacter stenotrophus
GCAATACCTATAGAGGAAGACGCCTATATGCTACTGAAAGACTACATAAGCGCACTGGAGCGCCAGTTCACAGGCGATGACGGCAGGGAAATTATTGAAGATATTGAAAACCGCATGGCGGAGTTATTCACTATCCGCCTGCAAAGCGGCTCGCCTGCTATTGACCGCGCTGATGTACAAAAAGTAAAAGATACCCTGGGTGCGCCTACCGACCTTGGCGGCGAACCCAACCCCGGTTATAGGGGCGGCCACCAAAGTAATGCCAATAACTATAACTATACTAACAATAGCCGCACTAACTACCGCCCAAGGCCTTACCCGCCTGCCCGCGAGCGCCTGCTGCGCGACCCGTTTAACAAAGTAATAGGCGGCGTATGCAGCGGTATTGCTATCTACTTTGATATTGATGCGGTAATCGTTAGGCTGATCATGTTTGTATTGTTGTTTACAGGTGCAGGCTTTATAGCGTACATCATAGCATGGATAATAATACCGGCAGCCCGCAGCGAGGAAGAATTGTACACTGGCGCACCCATGACCATTCACGACCTATCCAGCAACGTAGCAGCAGAACTGGAAGACCTTAAAATGCGTGGCGAACAAATGAGCCGCGAGCTCAAAGATTTTTTTAGTAAGAAGAGGTAAGCAGCCGCAGCCCTTTGCAAAGACATTTAATTGACGTAAATTTGAAGTAATGAGAAAGCTGGTCCTGGACATCCCTGACACTTTGGATTTCAATGAGCAAGATGCAAAAACAATGCTGGCTGCTAACCTCTACGAATGCGGTAAACTATCGTTGGGGCAGGCTGCGGAGCTGGCGGGCTATTCTAAAAAAACCTTCATGGAGCTTTTAGGCAAATACAATGTTTCGCTATTTAATTTCAGCGAACAGGAAATAGAAAACGACATAGCCAATGCCAGCCGCTATCATATCTGATACCAGTTGCCTGATTTTATTAGATAAAATTGGCAGCCTGGATATATTGAAGTAACTTTTCGGTACTGTCACGACTACCAGAGATGTTGCAGAGGAGTTTGGCAACCCGCTTCCAGACTGGGTAACAATTGCTGACCCTTCCAATAAAAACTATCAGGCGATAATAGAAGTGTCACTTGACAAAGGTGAAGCAAGCGCTATCGCATTAGCCGTGGAGTTTGATGATTGCCTGCTTATCATTGACGATTTAAAGGGGCGTAACTTTGCTATGAAACTTGGACTGAATATCACCGGGACGCTAGGCGTTTTGATTGACGCAAAATTGCAAGGGCACATCGCATCACTGAAACCAGTGCTTGATGCCATCAGGCAAACCAACTTTAGGGTCTCGGCAAACCTTGAAACGATAATTCTTAGAAAGGTAGGGGAGTAATGATACGCCAAAATCACTTTACCGCTTCCAGCGTATAGCATAGCTCAGGTAAAAATTAATGTCGAAAACCGAATTCTTATCGCCGCGGCCATAGCCAGCCACGTATAGCGGCGCAAGGTCTTTAAAGTCTTTATTGTTCAGCAGGAACTTGCCCCGTACCATCCAGCCGGCAAGCAGGCCTTTTGCCAGTTCCACCCTTACGCCAGCGTTTATCTCAAACCAGTACCCGGCAAATTGCCTGGCGCCCAATGCCCCTCCGCTATTGCCCCAAAGGCTGTCAATTACGGTATAAACAACGGGGTTGCGGTGTATGGATGCCGCACCAAGGCGCATGCCCAGCATAATGCCGCCCCAGTCAGTTGGGTTTTCGCGAGGCAATAGCACCTTATTAAACCCAAGCCTCACAAACTCGTTCGATGTCTTATATTTTAAGTCGGTATAGTCCACCTCCGAACTACCCCAGCCCGCTTCAGCAGCAAGGTAAATTTCGCCATGAAGGTAATAGTCGGCATGAAACTCATAGCCCTTCCGCTGCGTTTCAAAGTAGCTCCTTACAGGCAAAATAATATCCGCGCCTATAACCAATTGCCTGCCTGCAAGCTCCTTCTTTACCGACGAATCTTTTATGGCAGCAGTATCTTTTACAGCAACGCTGTCAGCCGCCACCTGCGCATAAGCGGCGGCGGGCAGCATAAGCAGCAAAACACTACTAATTAGGGTGAATAAATATTTTAAGCTGCTTGGTATTGGCATCGTTGGTTACACTGGGATTGGTAATAAGCACTGAATCTATATTGTTATGGGTAGTATGCACTGCGCTAAGCGAATAAAAATAGGTATAGCCGCAAGCGTTAGAAAGGAATTGCAGTTTGCGTTGGTAATAAAAGTTGAGCGTATCCAGCGGGTGGGCCAGCGAATCAGGCGACACC
Organism: Flavipsychrobacter stenotrophus; assembly: GCA_947372365.1. Taxonomy (GTDB): domain Bacteria; phylum Bacteroidota; class Bacteroidia; order Chitinophagales; family Chitinophagaceae; genus Flavipsychrobacter; species Flavipsychrobacter stenotropha_D. Next base: position 2,300 of record CANBTK010000354.1, read on the forward strand.
ACCCAGCTGCAGCTATCCGCATCAGGCGACAGGGACAATGTAAAATTTGACGAAATATTCTTGTAGTAAACATACTGGGCCCCATTAGCCGTTAACGCACCAAAAAGGGCTTTAGGCAAAGCAGTATCCTTCATTGAAGTGGCACTCGGGGTACTGTCGGCGGGGTAATGCACACATACCAGGTTAAGGCTCGCTGTCTTGGGCGTGAGGCATGGCTGCCTTTCCTGTGTACAGGAAGCTATAGCAAAGTACAGGCACAACACCACAAACCCGGTGAGCCCGTGTAGGGAAACAATTTTATTATCCTTGTTGCGCCTGCTAATCATTGAGCGTAGTGAGTATTTTATCAATCTCTGCTATAACGCCATCCAGTTGGCGGCGCATGTTATCCTTCTCCTCATCGCTTATGTCGGCATGGCCCAGGTGCACGCTGCCCATGCCATTGTCCAGGGTAGCCACTTTCTTATTCAGCCTTTGTATGGCTTTGTTCTGCCCTTCAATAGTTGCACGCAAACGTGAATTTTCCTTTTCAAGCTCTGCGTGCCTTTTCACGAGCAAATCAACCTTGTCGCCCAGTAAAGTGAGTGTTTCCATCCTATCTGATTTGTGCGCTTAGTTTGGTTTTGTAAACATCTATCAGCTGTTGCATCACCTGCTCCGTTTCGGCGTCGGTAAGGGTACGGTCCTGCAATTGGAAGGTGTAAGAAAGGGCATACGACTTTTTGCCAGCACCCAGTTTTTCACTTTCAAATACATCAAACAAACCAAAACCTTTCAGCGAACTGATTTTCAGCTGGTCGGTAACATCCTGTACCTGCTTGTAGGTAACTGAGGTATCCAGCACTATAGCCAGGTCGCGTACAACTGCCGGGAACTTAGGCACTTCGCTGAATTTGATTTTACCGGTAGCCTGGGCCTTAACCCAAACATCCCAGCGCACATCAGCATAAAAAACGTCCTGCTTTATATCGAACTCCTTCAGTTTAGCAGGGCTCATTTTCTCAATGCTGCACAATACCTGGTTTTTCCATTTCCATTGCGTTTCCAGTTCAGCGCCCCCTTCAGGGTAGTTAAGGGTGGCGTTATTAATGCCGCTGTACGAAAGCATGTTATTAATCATGCCCTTCAGGTAATAAGTATTAGCTTTCTTCGCTTCCTGGTCCCAGTGTGCAGCCTTTACGCTGCCAGTGAGCCATATAGCCAGGCGCGATTCCTGCACATATTTATCGGCATATTGGTGGTAAATATTCCCAAACTCAAACAACGCGAGGTCCTGGCTTTTGCGGTTGCAGTTATACTGCACCACTTCCAGCCCGCTTTCCAGCATTGATGGGCGCATCACGTCCAGCTCGCTGCTCAGGCTGTTTATCATCCTCACCAGGTGCTCTTCGTTAGGGTAGTACTTACTGTTAACTATCGAGTTGGTAACTATTTCCTGCACACCCATGCCGCAAAGCAGTTCTGCCATGCGCTCACGCGCTTCCCTGTCGCCCGGCAATGGCTTGGTAAGCGCAATATTCAACCTCCCCGTAAGGGCTATGTTATCCAGCCCATCTATGCGCAGTATCTCTTCTACAATATCTGCCGGCTGGCTTACATCTGCCTTATTGGTAGGCACCTGCACCTTCAGCCCATCTTCACTTTCGTTTATAATTAC
>CANBTK010000355.1 GCA_947372365.1 Flavipsychrobacter stenotrophus
TCGGCAGTTTACAGTTGGCAGTCCCCGGTTAATGAGGATGGCCTTGGTGGCAACTAAGCATGAGTTTTACAGCCTGCGTTGCCCGGCATTACATTAGCGAACCTTTATGGAAAATAGCATCAATTAATCATCTGATTTTCAACGAAAAGTGCGCCAAGTCCCCCACAATAGGAATGCGCAAAGCCAATTCAATGAATGCATTATTTTCTGGCGTAATGCCAATTAAACAATGAAAAACGGCATCTCGAGAACTTTGTCCCAAAGGCAAACGCAGTTGAGCTTTCTCCCTTCCAAGGGAGAGTGAGAGGGATGTCAACATGCAGGCAATTAAGGCCCAAATAGTGCAATTGCTATAATAAATGTCCCAGGCAATGCTTCACCAAAAACACCCATCAACCCAAAAGCAACTGAGGACTGCCAATTGCCGACTGAAAACTGCCGACTGAAACCTACCCTCCCGCTACAGCAGATTGCTGCATCTGGCCTATTACGTTGCTGGCTTCGTTAAACAGCCCTACCCATGCCGATGTTTTGTTTTCGATATTCTGCATGAGGTCGGTCGCCATAAATTTGCCCTTGTTGGTGAGCAGGAAAAACTGGACGCAGTTTTTTTGTGGCAGTGGAGTCGCCGTTACCGGGATTGCCTTATCCAGGTAGAGTTGTGCGGTTTTGGTAAATTTTTGTGCGGCTTCGCTTATGTTGGGGTACTTGCCTGCGCCTATTATGCCCCCACCCGATTTCACATAAAGTGTGGCATCGCCTGTAACCTGTGTTATCAGCGTTATCAGGTCGCTGCCCATATCCCAGTCCATTACTACGCTATAGACATAAACCTCGTTATCGGCTACATGGGCTACAATAGCGCCGGGTACTGTGTTAAGGGCTATGTTCCTCATGCCCTCGTATGGGTATTCCTTAGCAAGCGATGCCCGTATTTCGTTATCTTTGTTATTCTTTTGCTTGTTGCGGTTGTAATACCAGATAAGTACCCCGGCCTGCACCACGCCAATAATTGAAACTTCTATTATTTCCTTTGTCGTAAGCATATATATGCGGCAAAAGTAAGTGAAGTTGGTAAAAGAGGGAATTGTTATATTAATTTCATGTTGTGCAAAACATGGCACTCCATTTGTATAAGTAAAACAAACAAGATACCATGCGCAGCTTCATCCTTCTTTTGGTTATTATAGCAATCTTGCCAGCATCGGTTGTGCGGGCACAAAAGGTAAAACTTACCCAATCATCAAGCACCAGCTGGAGCGGTGGCATTGCGGGCAGGTACGGCACTGGCTATAACTTTACGGTGGAGTTTTCAGGCTATAAGGGGAAAAAAGAGCCTGTACCCGATACCATATGGCTGGGCAATAAGCGCATACCCCTGAAAATAAAAGTGGGCACAGAACCTCAATCCTTTAATGCGGTTCGAACTGAAGGCAAAAAATCGGTATCCTACCTTATTATATGCGGCACTTCGTGGGAAGATGCCCCAAAGCCAGGGCAGCCCGCCAGTAAAAACGAAGCCAAGCCCGTGCCACCGATGAAATACAGTGGCATAGGGTTGCTATCTTATAAATATAATGGCAGGCAGCGCTATTTTGTAATTGATAGGGTAATGGAGCAAAAACCACCAGTTAACTACCCTTAAATATCCGGGCAATGAACAAGTATAATTTAGTGCTTATATTGCTTCTTTTGTGCCAACTGGCGGCGAATGCGCAAAATGTGAAGCTCATCAACTCCACCGAACAAGATTGGGCTGGAGGCATTGCTGGGCTATCAGGCGAAAACTATATGTTTACTATTGAGTTCTCCGATTTCGTATCAGAGCCACACCCGCTTACTTTGTGGGTAGGCCGCGAGGCATTTACAATCAATACTAAAGATTCCCTGACGCAAAGGAATACTATCCTGCACCGCTTACAAGGCGGCAAAAAACTACGGTTTGAAATAAAAGCTGGCGTTTCGCACGATGAATATGCCCAACGGCAGGGGCTGCCCACAAAGGAGGAGCAACTACAAAAAATGCCTGCCCCGCCAAAGCCCTACAAAGGGAAGGCATTGCTGGCATACATGTACCAGGGCAAAACCCGGCATTTCGAAATAGCTGAAATTATGGCCACCCTGCCCCGGCAGGATTACCCCTGATTGAGCATCATAATTTATTGGAACAAAGGCAGGTTTAGGGCAATGCCGTTTATTTAAGAACCGATCCCTTCGGGATCGCATGTTTATAGATAAGGATTAATAAATACCACCGATGCCGAAGGCATCGAATGTTGTCAAAAAATTGATTTTTTACATGCGATGCCGTTGGCATCGGCCAGAAAATATCCTTTGTACTATAAATATGTGATGCCTTCAGCATCATAACTTTTACCCAAATCCTAAAGTAAATGGCATTGCTGTTAGTGGTAAAGAATCAAGGCAATGTTTATAGTATGGGGCAGAATGGATACCATTAATAGCCATCACTGAATAAAACAAGCCTAAGCCCTCACCCACTCCTTCGTTGCCTCATCATAGCGTTTTATTGGCTTGGCAGGGTTGCCTGCGGCAACAGTATAGGGTGGTATATCTTTAGTAACAACTGAGCCAGCCGCTATAACACAATGGCGGCCAATGGTTACGCCCGCTGTTATGACCACATTTGCTGCTATCCAGCATTCATCTTCGATGGTTATTTGCGCGGTGGTTACATCCTGCGCCAGTATAGGTTTGGTTACATCCCGGTATTCGTGGTTGAGTCCGCTGGCCACTACGTTTTGGGCAAAAATCACATCATTGCCCACTTTTACCGGGCCTATCAGCACATTGCCCATGCCTATCAGGGTGTTATTGCCTATAATAACATCGCCTACGCCATTATTAATGGTACTGAAACTTTCTATTACAGAATGGCTGCCCAGCATAAACTGGTTAAAAGGCAGCACATCCATCCTCACCCTGTTACGGATAGCCGAGCCAGCCCCCCTTTTATGGAAAAAGCGGTTAAGGAACATCTTTACCCATAGCCTTGGCCTCGCCTCGCCCTTAGGGATAAGCAGCCTGTGCACGAACTTTTTAAGGCCCGGGTTGCCTTTAATTTTGCTTGCTAACGACATATATTCAGGGCGAATTAACTAAAACTTACTAACTATATCCCCACAACCAGTAAAAAGGCTGGTAAAATTAATGCTAATTTCATAGATTTGAGCTTTAATAAGAGGTTAGGAAGGCTTTATTTTACAGTAAATCAATTACCTGGGTAGTTTGCCCGGGCCGGTTTACTGTTACTCATTAAGTAAATAACGTCATTATTAAACGAAAAACCGACAGCGAATAATGAATAAAATAAAGTACATATTTTTATTTTTTTTCTCAATTTCATTTTGCAGTTCCTTCGCCCAGGAGTCAATGATGCCTGCAGTTTCTTACGCCATGCTTGACAAGCTGATAGCAAAAGCGAAGGAGAACTACCCAAAAATGAGGTACTTTTCCAGTAAAGTGGGCGTTGCTGACGCCAACCTGAAGAAAAGCAAAATGGGCTGGTTCGATGCGTTAACGTTTTCCTATATATACAGCCCTAATGGTACCGCTACAGCCACTAACCCGGTAGGCCTTAGTGGCTTTCAAACTGGTGTTTTTGTCAATTTTGGCTCCCTGCTGTCCAGGCCGGCCGCAATAAAACAAGCCAAAGCCGAAAAGGGTATGGCATCGGCCGAAGCCGACGAATACAACCTGAATATCGAATTTTATGTAAAGGAGAGGTATTACAATTTCATTGAAAAGCTTACCATCCTTAACCTGCGTACCAAGGCATCGGAAGATGCCGAAACATCGCAGAAGCAACTCAAATACAAATTTGAAAAAGGGGAAGAAACCTATGATAATTTCAGTAAGTCGCTGGTATTATTTTTACTTTCCACACAAAATAAGATTGAAGCAGAGGGTGGTTTCTTAACAGCTAAGAGCA
>CANBTK010000356.1 GCA_947372365.1 Flavipsychrobacter stenotrophus
GCGGCCATAACCAGATAATACAGTAATGTTTTTAGATACAGTAGAGGTAATGCCACAACCGTTGGTATAGGCGTAATAAATAGTGCACGAACCTACTGCATAGCCTAATACAATACCTGAACTGGTAATAGGAGCAACTGATGAATCAGATGTGCTCCAGATGCCACCAGATAAAGAATTAGTCATAGGCTGGGTAGCACCTGGGTACAAGTATGGCACACCGCCAATAGGGCCTGGCACTGTTGGGCCAGTTACGGTAACAATTTTAACCGCTGTCGATGAGTAACATCCGTTGCTCACTGTATAAGATATATTTGCAACGCCCGATGCTATTGCTGTATAGATACCGCCTGGAGCTACTGTAGCAATTGCAGCGTTGCTGCTGGACCAACTGCCACCAGTAATGCCAGAGCTAAGTGTTGCAGATGCGCCCGGGCAAACCGATGAAGCGCCGGTTAGAGTACCTGCGGAAGGAGTACCCATTACTGCCAGCGTAGCGCGCGACTGCGTGCGGCAGCCGTAGGCATTGTATGGGCTGTTGTAGTAAATAGTGGTATTGCCGCCGCCGGTGCCGGTAACAATGCCAGTCGCAGAGCCAACAGTTGAGTTGCCATCGGTAGCGCCCCAGATGCCACCAGCTGGCGAAGCAGTAAGCGTAGTGGTGCCCGCAAGGCACACAGACGAAGCACCTGAAATAACCGGTGCAGATGGTGCAGGGTTCACCGTAAAATTAATTGTTATTATGCTCGATGTATTGCCGTCAGAAACTTTTACTGTTATAGCATCGCTTCCGGTATAACCCGTTGCTGGCGTGTAGCTGAGGCCGGTTGGGGTAATGTAGCCGCCAGTAGCGGTAGCCGTGTATGATGCGGCAGCCGAGCCATGCGATGGGCCTGAAACAACCGATATAGTAAGGGTTTCGCCTGCATCAATATCCTTCATACGGAGTACCGTGTTAATAGGATAAGCAACTGAATTCTGGCACAGGGATAAGCTGGCTGATGCGTTATATGCAAAAGACGGTGTGTGTGTAGATATAAAGCGTAAACGGTTGTTGGCTGCGTCGCAAAGCATGATGTTGCCGGCAGCATCCAATGCAATAAGGTCTGGTTCCATTGTTGCCGTCAGGGCATTGATGCCATCGCCATTGTAGCCGGTGCTGGTAGTACCCGCATAGGTAGATATGATGCCCGAAGGTGTAACCTTCCTGATAACGTGGTTGCCGCCATCGGTTATAAACAAGTTGCCACTGGCATCGTAGGCAACGCCTGTAGGCCCATGAAGCCTGGCACTGCTGGCAGCACCGCCATTGCCGCTGTACCCGGCCACCGAGCTGCCCACCAACCGGGTAACAGAGCCGGTAGTTAAGTTTACTTTGCTTACCCGGTTGGTGCTCCATTCTGATACATACAATTCGCCGCCACCCATACATACGCCGATAGGAGTGGCGAAACCTCCATCTCCATATGTATTAATTATTCCGCCGGCATCCACCTTCCTTACCCTGCTGTTTAGCGCATCTGCTATATACAGGCTTCCCGTGGCATCATCAAAGGCTACGGCTGTAGGATAACTCAGCCCCGCATATACGGCAGAACCGCCGTCGCCCCAAAAACCCTGGTAGCCACTGCCGGCTATTGTAGATATCGTGCCCGAAACATCAATTTTCCTGATGCGCTGGTTGAGCTGGTCAGCAAAATACATATTGCCGCTCGCGTCAAACGTTATACCCTTGGGTGCATATAACTGGGCCGCCGTGGCTGCAATACCATCGCCGTTATAACCACTTGTGCCGGTACCGGCAACAGTAGAAATGGCACCTGCGGTAGTTACCTTACGGATAACTGAGTTGACAGGGTCTGAAAAATAAATACTACCACTGGCATCTACCGCAACTCCACTAGGGGTGGTAATTGCAGCTGCTGTAGCAGCCCCCCCGTCGCCTGAATAACCTGCGCTTCCTGTACCGGCAAGGGTATTGATAACTTGTGCTTTCGACTGGAATGCCCCCATAAGCGGGAACGAACACATAGCAAAAAAAGCGAACCTTGCTATTGTTTTTGACATTGTTGTTTTGTTTTTCATGCGTTTTTTTGTTTAGTTGCATTAAAAAAATAAAAAATGAATTCGATTGAAATACTGTAGCACTGGGTACTCTTGAGCGCTTGAAACTCCCCCGGGAAGTGGCGTTTTCGTAATGCAATACTATCCTCAAATCAAAGCATAAACAACCCCGTAAAAAAGCGGGTACAAACAGTCAAAAAACTGCAATTAATTGCAATACAATAAATTACAAATAAATATTAAAATAACAAGAAAGGAAATTGACAAAAATACAAGTCCACTCAGCTGGGAAATTGACAAAAAAAGCCAAAATGCAGGCAGCATTTTGGCTCTAAATCATTGATATAGTGAAGGATAATTTAAACAAGGATTGCAATTATCTTCATTTTGCTTGAACTATCTCTTTTCGCAAGCAAAGGATTTTAACTGATTTTCGAAGTATTATTTTTTTCCCTTCCCCAAACACTATTACAAGCCTGAATGCTGTATAAAGCCGGGGCTGCCTTTGCCGTCCCCATGAAGCCTTGCGCCCTACTGGTTGAATAGATAGTTCTGGAAATGCCTCCTGCCTTACTTCATATACTCGCTTGGGCGCTTACCAAAGCGCTCAAAGAATTGTTTAGAAAAATAGCTCAGGTGTTCATACCCTACCCTTTTGGCCAGGTCATCCAGTTTATAAACCTGCCCGGTTACCAAAAGTTCATATGCCTTCATTAGCCTTACCTCTTTTATCAGTTGGGCAGGCGTGCAGCCGGTAAGGCTTTTCGATAAAGTATATAACCGTTTTTCCGAATACCCGGCTTCCTTTGCCACATCGGCTACCGACAAATCAATGCTATTAATTTTTGATAATACGATTTGTGCCACTTTCTCCCTGAACTCGTCAGCATCTTTTGAAGGCAATGGCACTTCGCCTTGCTCAGGGGGCAATGCATTGTAGGCTGCGCGCTGCAGGTTGTTAAACAACAGGTTATATACCCTTACCACCAACTCATTGGCAATAAATGGTTTAACAACATAGTCATCAATACCCAGGCGCAGCATGCTGAACTGGTTTTCGGTATCGGCCAGCGCGGTAAGCATGATCACCGGAATATTTTTATAGGCATCTATGGCTTTAAGCTGGGTAACAAACTCACGCCCATCCATTACAGGCATCATCAGGTCAGTTATAATCAGGTCTATCCTATTATCATTCAGGCAATCAAGCGCCTCTTTTCCGTTCCCAGCTTCTATAATATTGACGAAAGAACCAAAAACCTCCCTGAGGTAATACCTCATTTCGGCATTGTCTTCTATTACCAATACATTTTGCTGCAGCTGAAATGCAGCCCAATCGTGGGCTGGCACCACAGCTTCCTCGCCCTCTGGCTGGCTGGCAACAGCAGCTTCCGACACAGGGAAGTGCAATGTAAATGCAGCCCCTTCGCCTTGCTTGCTAGCTACAGCGATATCGCCACCCAGCAGCACGGCAAATTCCCTGGCCAGTGCCAACCCGATGCCTGCGCCCTTAGCTTTCGCATTATCGGTGGTTGCCCCCTGGTAAAAACGCTCAAATATGTGAGGCAAGTCATCGCCACTTATCCCTAAGCCCGTATCGCTAACCTGTATAACCACATTTTGCTTGTTAGCCGATAAGCCCACTGTAAACTTCACCTGCCCGTTCTCCTTATTGAACTTAATAGCATTGTAAATGAGGTTGTTAATAATCTTGCCTAGTTTATCTTCATCTGTATTGATACATACATCCTGGGGTAGGTTATCCTCATAAACCAGCGTAAGGTTATCTTTTAAAAACAGGCTTTCAAAACTATAAACCATCCGCTTCAGCAGCGGCGAAACCGCCCTAACGGAGTATTTTACCTCGGCATCTTTGTTCTCCAGTTT
>CANBTK010000357.1 GCA_947372365.1 Flavipsychrobacter stenotrophus
AATATATGGCTGGCCCGCAAGGACGACAGCACCAAGGGCGGCGAATTTGCCTTCAGTAAGCTGGGGCAAGATGTGGCGATGGACTTAGGCGCCGGCACCCGTTTTGAGATTGCTTCTTTCCTTACCTTCAGAGTAGATGTGGCTATGCCAGTTAAAAAGCCCTATCTAGCCCATAACAGCGGCTGGGTTTTTGATGCCATTGATTTTAAGAGCCACGATTGGGTCACCAATAATATCATCCTCAACCTGTCAATAGGCTATCCGTTTTAAAGGCGGAGGAATTACCAAACCTCCCGCATAATTGCCTGAACTATGATTTTAGCGTGATTTTTAGGATTGGCATGATTTTTTTGAACGTCATCCTTTTTCGGCGCAATCAACGAAATCAAATGAATCACCTTAAAATCATAGTTCAGACAATTTATAATTCTGTTTTCCGCTCACTCTTGTCACCCCGCTAATTGTCAGAACTATGATTTTAGCGTGATTTTTAGGATTGGCATGATTGCTTTTGCCTTGGAATTATTCAGCACAAAATCATCCTAATCAAATGAACCACCTTAAAATCATAGTTCAGGCAATTTATGTGTATGCACGAGGTTCGAGGGGGTGCGGCATATGCCATTAACCAAATTATTCTACCTTTGATTTATGCGAAATATTAAAATCGTAGAAGTAAGGTCGGAAATAGGCGCAGGCACAAGGGGTGCCAGCCTGGGTATTGACGCCATTAAAATTGCAGCGCTCGATTTCATGAGCAACCTTTTTGTAAACTTTCCATCGGAAATAGTAGAGAATGAAAACAGGCTGTTATACGAGCCGGTTGCATCGCCCTATGCCAAGCGTATTGCGGGCATACATACTATGTATGAAAGGGTATCGAAAGTGGTATGCGAAACAGTAAAATCAGGTTTGTTCCCTATAGTTTTAGCCGGCGACCATAGTACGGGCGGCGCTACTATTGCGGGCCTTAAAATGGCAAGGCCTAAGCGCAGGCTGGGTGTGGTGTGGATAGATGCCCATGCTGATATGCACACGCCGTTTACCACGCCATCGGGCAATATGCATGGTATGCCGCTGGCTATATCGCTGGGTGAGGACAATATTGAAAACCAGCTGCACAACCCCGACCCTACCACGCTGGACTACTGGAAGAAGCTAAAAAATATGGGCAAAATAGAGCCCAAGATCTTACCCGAAGATATAGTATTCATAGCGCTGCGCGACCTGGAAAAGGAAGAAGAATCCTTAATTAAAAAGCACAACATAAAGGTGATACCTGTGGCTGAGGTGAGGCGCAAGGGTATTGAGAATGTGGTGCGCCAGACGTTCCTGCACCTGTCTAATTGCGACGATATTTATGTGTCGTTCGATGTGGATAGCCTGGATAGCTCTATATCCCGTGGCACAGGCACGCCTGTGAGCAATGGGCTGCGAGAGCGCGAGGCTGAAGATTTGGTAGCTTCATTTATGCAGCACCATAAAATATGCTGCTTTGAAATTACGGAGGTGAACCCCACGCTGGATAAAGAAAATATGATGGCCGAAATCGCCTTCAATATCCTGCAAAGGAGCGTAAATATCTTATTGGTGAATTAATTAATAATCAGACGGCTGCTTGGCTTTGGTGTGTGCATTTTTCGTAAGCACGCACTTAAGCCCCTTGCCCAGGAAAGTATCTGCTTTTTGGCCCGGCCTGTTTTTGGTAAGCAGTACCTGGTCTATTATTACAGTATCCCCGCCTTTTATCCGGTCATAGATACTTGCCGCCACATTAGGGGTTACATTGGGCCCGGGGCAATATTCTTTCGATAGGTCAACCATCATATGCAGGTCGCCCGCGGAGTCTTCGTAAACCTGGCGGTCGAAGTACATGAAATTAAAGCCTATTACGGAAAGTACGTTGCCTTCCTGGTCGCGTGACTGGATTCCCTGCCTGAGCAGGGAATCGAACAATGATACGGATATTGGCCCGCCATTGTAGGCTGAATTGCCAAGGTTAACAACAGGCACAAATGCCGGCTTTTTTGCGGGCTTACTGGTTGCCTTATCGGCCTGCTTAGCGCCCTTTTTTTGCTGTGCCCAAAGCGAAACACAAAATACCATCAAAAAAAACGTGCCTATTAACGGCAAGGTTTGTTTCCTCATTTAAACAATCTTATTTTAAACAACTGAGCCTAAAGTTATTTCTTTTTTAAACGCCCTGCTTGCCTTTTTATGGCCGTTAATGGGCTATGCCATTCACAAATATAAGTTAGTAATGCGTGTAATGCTACCTAAAAGGCTGTTAATATGCCTTATTTGGTGCGTTTTATTTTTTGCTGCCGGGATAATGGTGTGAGGGCTAAATATGTATCTTTAGGGCTGAATCATTGAAGTTCCCTGTATTTAAAAACATGCCCATGAAAAGGATATTGGTATTTGCATTTTTGATTTGTTCTTTTGCAGCAACGGCACAAACCGCCCAGGATTATTTCAGGGACGGGCTCAAAAAGCATAAGGAAAAAGACTACAAAGGCGCTATAAAGGAATATAATAAGGCCATAAAAATGATACCCAACTACAGGGATGCTTTTTATAACCGTGGCACCAGCCAGATGGAACTTAAAAACTACGAAGAAGCCAGCACAGACTTTACTAAGGTGATAGAGATAGACCCAAAGTATGCCAAGGCCTATTTCAGCCGGGCTTACCTCACTTTTAATGCAGGCAACCACCAGGAGGCGCTGCCTGACCTTGACACTGCCATACAGATTGATTTCAGGCTGCCTAATGCGCTTACATTGCGTGGGCAGATAAGGGCTGAAGGCAAAAACTTTCATGGCGCCTGTGAAGATTTTTACAAAGCAAAAGCCATAGGAGACAAAAATGCCAATGAGTTTATAGAGCAAGTTTGCAAAAAACATTGACAACTGTCTTTATTTAGCCTAAACAGCCATATAATACTCTAATATTCATTTATATCTTTTACTTTCGTGAGCAAAATCGGGTTGCATGAATTTCCGCAATAAATATTGCTTTATCTGGGTGGCTTGCTTTGGTGTTTTATCTTGTAATAACATGCCCTCAAAAAGCCATGGCCCTATAAAGCTTGGCGACTCCTCTACTATTGTTACAGAAACTGACCCACGCAGGCTGCAAGACTTGGTGGCAGACTTAAAACCTGAGATACCATCAAGCACGTTGCAAGCCGATTCGCCTAAAACTACTGCGGCCACAAGCACTGCCGATACTGCAAAGAAAGCGGCAGCTACAATGGCCCAGGTAGCCCCACCGCCCGCTGCATTGCCAGCCGGGCCTGGCCTGAAGGCTGAGTTTAAAGATGTGTCTATATTAATACCTAACCTGAATGCCAAGCAATCGGGCAACCCCAACTTAAAGAATGCCAATGGTGCAGTATATACATGGGTAAGCGGCAACCTCGCAGGCAATGTATTGCGCACAACGGGCAATGTAACTAAGGTTTCGCAGCGCTACCAGTCAATTATAGTGTTGAAAACCAAAAACGGCAATTTGCCGCTGGAGTCGCTGATGGAAACAGTGGACTGGAAGCTCGTAAAAGGGGGCGGTGGAGTTTACCCGATAATAGGCATTAATGAGAACGAACTGGAATATTCCGATGCTACCGGCAATGAGATTCGCAATGCTGTAATGAAGTCGGCAAGGAGCAGGCATTACAGCAGCAAGAAAACGCAGGAATGGCTGGCTGCGCTGGGCAATCCGCGCACGGCTAACCAGAAGCCGCTGGTAGTTACATTGCGTTCGCTTATGTTTAAGATAGATGGCAAGGATGCGGAAGGCAAAATATTCTCCAAACAGATGAGGGTAGATTGCCCGCTGTAGCTTTACGGCATTAGCAGATATTGAAAAAGAGCCACTGTAAAGCGGCTCTTTTCTATTTTAAGTATTTAAAGTACCTATCAGCAGCTTATTTTCGCCACCCT